>JAFYMP010000074.1 GCA_017556585.1 Bacteroidaceae bacterium | reverse complement strand
GATTTGCCAACAGGTTAATCTCTTCTTTGTTGTTGTTTACAGATGATAGTCTTGGAAAATAATCGGCCTCCATAGCAGAAAAGACAAACATTCCCAAATATGAAACAAGCAGATAGCCGGCGCTATAAGTACCCGTTATTTCAGCATTGCCTTTGTTCATAAGGTAGTTGGCAATTATAGATAAGGCACCTGCACCAAAGAATGATGCCAAAGTAAAATAGATGCCCAGTTTAATAGTGTCAATACCTTCGTTAAGAATCCTCTTTTTGAAACTGATTCTGTAAGGAAATGCTTTGAAAGAAAAGTAGCAAGTTACCACAAGCGATGCAAAAGATACTAATACCAGCGACGGTACAAGTCCCAAAAGTTTGAATTTCCAGAACAGAGGTATGGAAATGCAGAACGTGGTAACTACGGTTATAAGCTGTGCAACAGCAATCTGTTTTAATTTGCGAGTTCCTTTTAATATAGCGGTTTCGCATCCGTTGATGGCAGAAAAAGCAATTATAGGCGATAATAAGATAAATGCCAATGTGTAGCCTTTGTCGCCATCGAATGACCATAGACTGAATAGTTTGGAAAAGATTAAGCAGGTTAAAAATCCGAATATTGCAGTAATAAGTCCCCAACTTCTTAGCATACATATAGCATTGTCAGCCTGTTGCTTATCTTCTACATCGTAATATTCTGAGATCTTTTTTACAGCACTGAATGAGAGTCCTAAATCGGTAGTGCTTTTTACCCAGTTCAGAGTTCTGTTGTATGTTTCATTAAGGCCAAAACCTGTTGTGCCAAGCAGTGTCGCCACTAATTTTGTGCGAATAATAGTAATCAGTGTTACAATTCCTTGTACACCGCCAAAAAGCCCTGTATATTTTATAATCCTGTCGTAGGAATTTTGTCTCTCTTTCACAAATGCGAAGATAGTGATTTTTTTAACACTACTTTGTCGGGATGAATAGTTTATATGTATAATTGTTGCCTTTTTTTTCAATTTTGATTAATTTTGCACGGATTTTTTCGAGAGAATATTATGTACGAACATCTACTTCAGTTAGATACGTTAAATATGACTTTTAACCGATTCGGTGCTAAACTGATAGCGTTATTTCTCGCTTTGGTTATGTATGGCGTCGCTCTCGGTATGAAACCTCATTTCTTTAAATCAATCTTTTACAAACCTCGTTCGTTGTTTATAGGATTGTTGTGTCAATGGCTTATACTGCCATTAATAACATTTATCATAGTGGTACTTGCTAAAGGTTTTATCACTCCTATGGTAGCAATGGGTTTGTTGTTGGTTGCCTCTTGTCCGGGTGGTGCGGTATCTAACTTTATGGCTTCTCACGCTAAAGGTAATCCGGAATTGTCTGTAACAATGACAACTATAACTACTATAGCTGCTCCTATATTCACACCTTTGAATTTTGCTATATGGGGTGGACTATACGTAAAATATTTTGCTGCATCGGCAAGTTCGGTATTAAGGACTCTTGCTATTCCTACAGAACAACTGTTTATAACTGTTATAGGCGTAATAGGAATACCTGTTTTATTGGGCCTGCTTACCACAAAATATGCTCCTAAAGTATCGGAGAGGTTAAAGGCAGTAATGCGTTATCTGTCTATACTCTGTTTTGTGGCAATAGTGGTGATTCTTATGCTTGATAATATTCAGCTTTTTAAGCATTATATCAAGTATGTTTTCGTGATAGTGTTAATTCATAACCTCTTGGCATTGCTTATAGGTTATATCGCATCATCAATAGGCAGAATCTCTGTTAAGGACAGACGAACACTCACTCTTGAAATAGGTATTCAGAATTCTGCATTGGGACTATTGTTGCTTTTTAATACCAATATCTTCCCGCAAGAATTGGCTAATGGCGGTATGGCATTTGTAACTGCCTGGTGGGGTATATGGCATATTATTTCGGGTTTGATATTGTCAACCTGTTTCAGAATTTCAAAAAAGTAGAAATCTGAAAAGTAAGTAAATTAGAAATTAATTATGGGAAAAAAGATACAGGATGCCGGAATCAGCTACTATTTTCTTAAAGAATTTTGTGTTGATCCGATATTGAGAAGTTCATATAGTAAGTTTCAGATAGAGGGTATGGAAAACCTGCCCACCGATGGTAGTGTAATTTGGGCAACCAATCATAGTAATGCATTGATGGATGCATTGGTTTTGTTGGCATCTACCAGAACTCCAAAAGTATATATAGCAAGAGCTGATATCTTTAAGAAGAAATTTATAGCAGATATTCTGACATTCTTAAAGCTTATGCCTATTTACAGAATACGTGATGGATTTGATTCTGTAAAAAGAAACGATGCTGTCATAGAAAAAGCTGTGGATGTAATGAGTAGCGGAACTCCGCTTATAATATTCCCGGAAGCAACCCACAGAACAAAACATTCTCTGCTAAAATTAAGCAAGGGAATTTTTCATATCACCATCTCACTATATGAAAAGAGTAAAAATGGAAAACCTGTCTATATACAACCTATAGGTATAGAGTATGGTGATTATTTTCGTTTTCGTTCTACTGCATTGGTGCGTTATGGCAGACCTATAAACGTAACCGAATTTTTAGATAAGAACAGTGAACTTACACAACCTGTTCAGATGCAGATGCTCAGGGAGATTCTTACTGAGAGAATGGCAGAACTTATTGCATACGTTCCCGATGACGAAGATTACGATGCAATCTGGGAATATGCAAAGGTGCATACCAATAACAAGAACAGTTTTAATACAACTATAGAGAAGATAGAGAGTAAAGAGGGAAAGAAATTGAAAGGCTTAATGCGCAGGCAGGCAGTTAACAGATATTTTATAGATTCTATACTCACTCTGAAAAAAGAGAAACCGGAAGAGGCTCAGAAAGTGTTACAACAGACAGAGGCACTGCGATTGTGGCGAATACAGAATGGAATATCTGTATATTCTGTTTCAAGCGACAATATCAAGAGAGATGTAACGGTAAAATCGTTGCTAACTCTAATAGGTATGCCTTATTATCTTTTCTCTATGGTGGCAAGTCTGTTAATCTGGTTTCCTTCTTTGCTGATTATAAGTAAAATTAAGGACGATGCGTTCTATAATTCTGCACGTTTCTGTGTAAAACTGGGTACATATCTGCTTACTTTGATAATTTGGGCTATAATCTTCTTTAATCTGTTTACAGCGCCATGGGCAGCAATTGTATCTTTACTTGCAGTAGTACCGGCTCACTCTTACTTTATAGAGTTTAGCGAATATTTGCGCAAATGTGTTTCAGACTGGAGATGGTTGCTAAAACGTAAGAAAGCACCAAAAGCATAACTAAGAATTAGAAATAAACTGATATAAAAATAGGTCTTCATTTGTTTGAAGACCTATTTTTGTTATTGATGAAAATTATTATTCAGCCCAAGGCATCCATTTTTTGTAGTCAACGTCTTTCAGAGTTTCGTCAACGTGAGTTACTATTGTGTTAGCCTCTTTACCAAGCAAGAACTTATCTACAAAGGCTTCTACTTCAGGATACTGACTCTTTGGAAGAGCGCAATGTCCGTGACCACCTTGTATAGAATAACCCATTCTGTCTTCAATACCAAACTTCTTCCATACTTCGCGAGCTGCAGCACTTGAAACGTAGTTTGATTCTTCTGCTAACCATTCGTAGTCAGGATTTCCTAAAACCAAAAGTGCGCGTGGGCAGATAAGAGCTGCCAATTCGTGATGGTCCATAGGAAGACGAGCTGTGTTTTCGCCTGCATATTCGCGTAAGCTTTCCATAAACCAAGAGAAGTTTGTGTTACCCAGTGTCTCTACGTGGCCTAATGTTTCTGAAACACGCCATGCATCAACACCACCGCCACCTGGTTCCTGGGCGATAGTCAGTGCTATACGTTCGTCAAATGCACCACAGTAAAGAGCCATTTTTCCTGCGTATGAGCAACCTGAAACTGCAAGGTGTTTAAGATCTATCTTTGTAACATCTGTACCTACTATTTCCAAACCGTCAATGATACGGCTCAATGCCCATGGCCATACACTGTATGAACCATTCTCTACAAGTTCAGGATACAATTTGTTGAAAGGTTCGTTGCCACGCTTCTGTGTGTGTGACATAACCTGACCAAACTGCCATGAAATCTGAGCGATATTACGTTCGTTAAATATCTGTGCAGGCAGACTGCCGGTGCCGCCGCCACCCATACCGATGATTGCAGGGAATGGACCATCGCCTTCCGGATATTTTATGTTAGCTGTAATGGTAAGTGTGTTGCCGTTTACGGTTACGTCAACAATAAGCTTGTTACCATCCATTTTTGCCTGAATGTTTTCTCTTGGAGTCATTGGTTTTAGACCAAGTTCATAATGTTCAAGCTCTCTGATGATTTCTGCTCTACGTTTTTCCCACTGCTTGAATTTCTTTACCTGTTTGGTGCTGTTTGAAAATTCAAATGGGTTTGGAAGGGTTTTGATTACAGGAGCCTCTTCTAATGTCGGGAAGTAAGGTGCTTCATATTCTGCACCTGTAAATTCAACGTCGTAAACCAAAGGAATCTCCTTTTTTGCAAAGTTTGGCATTGCTACGGCAAGTGCCAATGTGAATAAGCTTAATCGTTTCATTTTTATGTAAGTTTTAGTTAGTACTCTCTTTGTACATCCATATTAATAATATGCAAAGAAACAAATAATGTTTTTATTGTCAAAACATATTGATAAAAAAAAGACAGCTGTTATAGCTGTCTGTGTAGTGCCTACGGGAATCGAACCCGTATGCCAAGATTGAGAATCTTGTATCCTAACCGTTAGATGAAGGCACCATCTTTCCTATTTTGCTGCGCAAAGGTACTGCTTTTTTTTATAATGCAACAATAATCGGCGCTTTTTTTAATGCAAAACTTCAAGTTAGTTCCACAGCTGTTCATTCTCCCATCCTTGGGGGAATCCCATGGCGGTTATATCAATATTTGGGAAATTATACAGAAGTATATCTATTTTGGCCTTCATGTCGTTATTGGGTGAAATGATATTTAGAAAATATTTTATTATACAAAGGTCGAAGTATATTCGTAAATAAAACGACCCGCACATTTGAGCATCGTTGAGAGGCTTGGCGGGTTCTGGTGATGCAAAGGTACTGCTTTTTTTATAATGCCATATAATTTGCCACTTATTTTAGGGCAAAACTTCAAGTTAGTTCGTAGTGGAACTTCGGGACAAGTTGTTTGTTCGTAGTAATAGGGCTAAGTTTGCTACATTCAAAATGGGCCGATTAAATGGGGAACTTGTCACTAACTTGTCACTAACTTGTCACCAACTTGTCATCAGTTGATAAGTTGGTGATAATTAGTTTGAAGAATGGAAAAATGTCAGCTTCTGAATTGCAACTTGTCACTAACTTGTCACAACAAAAAACTACCGCTTTTTTGAATAGAATCAGGTATTGAAAAATGAAAAAATTAAAAAGTTTGTTTTTTATACAATCACCTTTCACTATATTTGTAAATTACATTGTTTTAGTAATAAATAAGTCATCCAGAACATAATAAGTATAATATGATAACAGGCGAGATTAAAAATCGAATAGACTCTATATGGGATACCTTTTGGACAGGAGGTATAACCAATTCTATTACCATTCTTGAACAGATGACCTATCTGTTCTTTATGAAGATGCTTGATGATGCACAACGTACAAAAGAAGCTAATGCAAGTGTTTGGGGAACAACCATCAAAGATCCTACTTTTAAAGAAGGCATTTGGCACAACCCCGAAACCGACAAAGATATACCATACGAGCAACTTCGTTGGAGTGTGTTCCGTAATATGGAGGCAGAAGCTATGTATAACACAATCAGAAAAAATGTCTTTGTATTCATTAAGAACTTGAACAGTGGTAAGGAAAGTGCCTATAGCCGTTTCATGTCAAATGCCACATTCCTTATTCAAAGCCCACGTACCCTTACTAAGATAGTAGAGGGCATAAATGCACTCGATATGAACAACAGAGATACGATGGGCGATGTGTACGAATATGTGTTGGGTAAAATGGCTGCCAGTGGTAACAATGGTCAGTTCCGTACCCCACGCCATATTATTCGTATGATGGTTGAACTGATGCAACCTACACTGAAAGACACTATTTGCGACCCTGCCATGGGTTCGGCAGGATTCATCGTGGAGAGTGCAAAATATATCCAACAGCACTATAAGAGTGAACTACTCAAAAAGGAGAACGCAGAGCACTACAAGAGTAGTATGTTGCATGGATTTGACACCGATGCAACAATGCTTCGTATTGGTGCCATGAACCTTATGCTACATGGTGTCGATAATCCTGATATTGCCTATCGAGATAGCCTTTCAACAGACAACACCGATGAGAACAGCTATACACTCTGTCTTGCAAATCCGCCCTTTACAGGTAGTTTGGACAATGAGTCAGTAAGCAAATCTCTGCTTGCAATAACCAAGACAAAGAAAACAGAATTGTTGTTCCTTGCTCTCTTTGTGCGTATGTTGCAGACGGGAGGCAGGTGTGCAAGCATTGTTCCTGATGGTGTGTTGTTTGGTAATAGCACGGGACACAAATCTATCCGTAAGGAGCTAATAGACAACCACCGTTTGGAGGCCGTTATCTCAATGCCATCGGGTGTCTTTCAGCCCTATTCGGGAGTAAGTACCGCAATACTTATCTTTACCAAGACCAATGCGGGCGGCACAGACAAGGTGTGGTTCTATGATATGAAGGCAGATGGCTATTCGCTTGACCAAAAGCGTAATGAGGTTGCCGAGAATGATATTCCCGATGTTGTTGCACGATTCCACAATCTTGAAGGCGAAGCAGACCGCACTCGTAAGGAACAGTCATTTCTTGTGCCTGTGGAAGAGATACGCGAGAAAGGATATGACCTCTCGATAAACAAGTATAAGGAGGTGGAACGTGAGGTGGTTGAGTATGATGCCCCTGAGGTGATAATGGAGCGCATTGTGAGCCTTGAAAGCGAAATCCAAAAAGCATTGACCGAACTGAAAGAGATGATATAACTATGGAACAAAGATTATCTATTTTGCTTAAAAAATTAGTCTCTTTACCCAAAGAAAATGAATGGGTTGAATTCAAGCAGAACTTTCATGGTGAAGATGAAATTGGTGAGCGCATATCTGCCATAGCAAACTCGGCTTGTATTGACAACAAAGCGTGTGGGTATCTTGTGTACGGTGTTGATGATAAAACTCACGAAATAATAGGAACAACTTTCAAGCCCTCTCAGAAGATGGTTGGAAATAATGAATTGGAAAATTGGTTGATACAAAATTTAACACCTCATATTGATTTTCGCATATATGAATTTCAATGTGATGGTAAAGATATTGCTATTTTTGAAATTCCTGCTGCTGAGAATGAGCCTGTAGACTATAAAAAGGTTCCATACATAAGAGTGGGTAGTATCACTAGAAAATTAAGTGAGTTCCCAAACAAGGAGAGAAAAATTTGGAATAATATTAAATATCATTTTGAAACAACAATTGCTCTTGAAGGGTGCAGTGCAGCCGATGTGATAAAACTTATAGACACGCAAGCCTACTTCGATATGATGGAGTTACCCTATCCAACCTCTCAGGATGGGGTAATAGAAAGGTTGATAATGGATGGGTTAATTGTTGATAAGGAAGATGGCATTTCCATTACTAACCTTGGGGGAATTTTGTTCGCCAAAAATCTTCACGATTTTAAGAATCTGGAACGCAAAATTGTTCGTGTTGTTCAATACAAAGGCAACAACAAGATTGAAACCATATTGGACGAGGAGTTTCCACAAGGATATGCAGTTGGATTTGCATCGTTGGTAAAGTTTATAAACGATTTGCTGCCAAAAAATGAAGTTATAGGTGAAGCTCTTCGCAGAGATGTAAGAATGTATCCTCAGTTGGCAATCCGAGAGCTGGTTGCCAATAGTATAATTCATCAAGATTTCAACATATCAGGCACTGCGACTATCATAGAGATTTACAATGATAGGATAGAGTTTTCTAATGCGGGAGCACCCCTTATTGATACGATTCGCTTTATCGACGAATATCGTTCTCGCAATGAGAAAATGGCGTCTCTTATGAGAAGGTTAAAGATTTGTGAGGAAAAAGGTAGTGGTATTGATAAAGTTATTTTTCAATGTGAGTTTTATCAGCTTCCTGCGCCATATTTCGTTTCTAACGAAGTTCATACGAAAGTCATATTATATGCCCACAAGCAACTTCGAGAGATGGACAGGAATGACAAAATCAGAGCGGTGTACCAACACGCTAGCCTAAAATGGGTGTCAAATGATTATATGACCAATCAAACTTTGAGGGAGCGTTTTAGCATTGATGACAAAAACTATTCAATGGCATCACGCCTTATTAAGGATGCATTGATTGCGGGTGTAATCAAAGAGGCAGATACTGATAGCAAATCAAAAAAGTATGCTAAATATCTTCCATATTGGGCCTAATCTTATGTGATGGTTATGTGACTAATCAATAATATTTCAAATGTAAATAATTGGTATGTCTCTGATTTACAAATACATTGGTGCAAAATTCTTATGTGACTGTTATGTGACTAATCAAGTCATAAACATGAATGGAGGGATTAAAACAATTTGACTATGAAACAAGGTTGGGAAATAAAGAAACTCGGAGAGGTTTGTGAGAGTGATTTGGGGAAAACTCTAAATCAATCCAAAGATACGGGTGAACTACGCCCGTACTTATGCGCCATCAATGTTTTATGGGATAAGATAGATTTTACGACCTTAAAGGAAACTCGATTTGAAGATTCAGAGTTGGAGCGATACACTATAAGGAAAGGAGACTTACTTATTTGTGAAGGAGGCGACATTGGTCGTGCTGCTATATGGAATTATGATTATGAAATTCAATATCAAAATGCACTTCATAGAGTAAGATTGAATGACGGTGTCCTTTCAAGATTTCTTTTGTTGTATCTAAAACATCTTAAGGATTCAGGTGTGCTCGATGCAAGATATGGAAAAGGTGTAACAATCAAACATCTTGTAAAATCATCTCTTCTATCAATTCCTATCCCTATTCCGCCTCTTGAGGAGCAGGAGAGGATAGTGAAGGAGTTGGATTGTTTGAGTGGTGTGATTGAGAAGAAAAAGCAACAGTTGAAAGAGCTTGATGCGTTGGCACAGTCAATCTTCTACCAAATGTTTGGCGACCACATCACCAACGAAAAAGGTTGGGAAGTCAAGAAATGGAACGATGTATTAACCATTATAAATGGAAAGAACCAAAAAGCGGTAGAAAACCCAAATGGAGAGTTCCCAATCTACGGTAGTGGTGGAATTATGGGATATGCTGATAAGTATCTATGTCCTAAGAATACCATTGTTATAGGTCGTAAAGGCAATATTAACAAACCTATCTTTGTTAAAGAACCTTTTTGGAATGTTGATACAGCGTTTGGACTAATTGCAGATAATACACACATTGCTCCATCTTACTTATTTTTCTATTGTAGAATATTTGATTTTGAGCAACTTAACAAAGCGGTAACTATCCCAAGTTTAACAAAATCCGATTTGCTACTACTTGAAATGCCTTGTCCTCCTATCCATTTGCAACAAGAATTTGCTGAAAAGATTGAGGCGATAGAGAAACAAAAGGAGTTGATTAAGCAATCAATCAAAGAAACCGAGACATTGTTCAATAGTCGTATGAATTATTATTTCAACTGATATATTATGACTAATAGGGATTATCAGAGGTCGCTGGAAGAGCATCATATCACGCCAATAATTAATCATTTAAACATTAGTTGGGATAATGTAGAAATTGGTGATGAACCAGATGTAATTATTAGGAATTATAAAGGTAAGGATATAGGTGTTGAGAATATTGAGTATCACTCTACTCAACATATACAAGAAACCGATGCTAAACTTTATAAGATTTGTAAAAAGTATGAAGGTATATTAAAAGAACGTGGAGAAGTTGGTTTTATGTTACATGTAAATTTTAGCGATGATGTCTATTCTGTTAAGCGACTTGATGACCAAAAAGTTTTAGAAGATATTGAATATAGCAGAGATAGACAAGATGGCAAAAGATTTGTTTGGTATAGCATGCGTTTAAATATGCAGATGGATGATGTAAAAGTCTTTCGAGTGGAATCGAAGATTTTTAGCGATAAAATTAACTATTCAATAGTAAAGAAACTAATTGAGAGAAAAGAAGAGAAATTAACAAGTTATAAGCGACTTGAAAAGAATAAATCTATTGATGAGTATTGGTTGAACATCAATTTACCTTTTAACGAGGGAGTAATATATAAACCTGAAGATACGCTAAGTGTTGAGAGTGATTACAAACGTATTTATCTTTCAACATTCGAATTAGGAGATACACCACTAAGGTTAAAATAAATATATGAGAAACTTTGACTACATAAAGGACTTGGGGATTGATACTCTGTACAGATGTTGTGCTGCCGCAGAAGAGAATCAAGTTAGCAATCCTGATATTAGTGCCATCAGTGCCCGCAGAGCATTGGAATATCTCGTTAGGGAGATATACAAGATGAAGGGCATTGAGATTGGTGAGCGCACATCGCTCTTGGAGTTGGTGGATGGCGAACCATTTAGCGGATTCATTGGTGATGAGAGGGTGATGATGGCGGTGCACTATGTTCGCAAGGTGGGAAACAACGCTGCACACTTGGTGGATGTGAGCAAGCGAGAGGCGTTCTTTGCGTTGCTGAATATCTATAATGTGGTGGGTGCAGTGCTGTTGAAACTGCGTGTAGTCGATGAGGTGAAACCTTTTGACAAGGCATTGATACCGTCGAAGGTTGAGCAGAGCGTGATGGTGCCTACCGAAGTGAAGAAGATGCCTACGGACAAGGCATTGCAGTCGGTGGACAAAGAGACGGTGAAGGCAAATCAACCTGTGGTGGAGATTGCGTGCGACATCTCGGAGGCAGAAACTCGTAAAATGTATATAGACCTGATGCTGAAAGAGGCAGGATGGGAAGTACTTACTGTAGAAGGTGCAGTACAACCATTGAAGGCTTGTATAGAGGTAGAGGTTAAGGGTATGCCTAATGGACATAACACAGGTTATGCAGATTATGTGTTGTTTGGTGGAAATGGTCAACCTTTGGCTGTTGTAGAAGCAAAACGCACATCTGTTTCACCCATCAAGGGTAAGCATCAGGCGGAACTTTATGCTGATTGTCTTGAACAACAGTATGGTGTTCGCCCTGTGATATACTATACAAATGGTTTTGAAACATATATAATAGATGGATTAGGTTATCCGCCTCGTAAATTGTATGCATTTCATACTGCAAACAATCTGGAATGGATTATTCAGCAAAGGGGTAGAAACAATATAACAGACTACTCTGTCCAGGATTCAATAACAGACCGTCCGTATCAGAAAATGGCTATTAAGGCTGTTTGTGAACATCTGAACAAGATGCATCGTAAGGGCTTGTTGGTAATGGCTACGGGTACGGGAAAAACACGTGTTGCAATATCTATTGTTGATGTGCTGATGCGTAATGGTTGGGTGAAGAATGTTTTGTTTCTTGCAGACCGTACAAGTTTGGTTGGACAGGCTCATAAAAACTTTGTAAAACTGTTGCCTAACACAACTACCTGTGTACTTAATGACAATAGTAGTGATCGCGATTTAAATGCTCGCATCATATTCTCTACATATCAAACAATGATAAACTGTATTGATACAGATGAAAAGATGTTTTCAGTAGGACGTTTTGACCTTATCATTGTAGATGAAGCGCACCGTTCAATATTTGGTAAGTTTGGAGCTATATTCAACTACTTTGATGCGATGCTTGTGGGCCTGACTGCAACTCCGCGTGATGAAGTAGATAAAAGCACATACGACATTTTTGAGATGGAACAGGGAGAGCCAAATTTCGCTTACGAACTTGAAGATGCCGTGGCTGAAAAATATCTGGTTAATTATAGAGGCTTTAAACGTGGTTCGCTCATATTGAAAGAGGGTATCAAATATAGTAAGCTTACTGAAGATGAAAAGAAGCAGATGGAAGAAATCTGGAAATATGAACAGGCAGTTCGTCCTTATAATATGCCGGAAATAGATTCTTCTCATTCAAGCGTAGCTGAATCAGGAAAAAACAGCGGGCAATCTAATTATGTACGCGATATAGGTAATAATGAGATCTTTAGTTACATATTTAATGAAGCTACTATAGATGCTGTATTGCAGGATTTAATGGAGAATGGTTTGAAAGTGCAGTATGGTGAACGTATGGGAAAAAGTATATTATTTGCATATAATCATCTTCATGCAGAATTAATAGTTGAACGTTTTGGTGTTCTGTATCCTGAATATGGACCAAATTTTTGCGCTCTTATAGATAATTATGTTACATATTCACAAGATCTTATAGATAAATTCGAAATAAGGGACGGAGAACCGCAGATAGCAGTTTCGGTAGATATGCTTGATACGGGTGTTGATGTACCAGATATACTGAATTTGGTGTTTTTCAAGATTGTAAAGAGCAAGATTAAATTTATGCAGATGATAGGTAGAGGTACTCGTCTATCTGCTGATATTTTTGGAGAAGGTAAGGATAAAGAGTGCTTCTATATATTCGATTGGTGCAGGAACTTTGAATATTTTGAAAAGAATCCTGATGGTAATAAAGCGGCAACAACAATGTCATTGACAGAACGTATATTTAGTTTACGTACAGATATTGCGTTTAATCTGCAACATCAAAAATATCAAGAAGACACTTTCTGTAGAAATCTGCATAATGAACTTAAAGATATATTGAAGGAGCAGGTTCAAAATCTTTCCGATAAACATATCTCTGTTAGGGCTAAATGGGAATCTGTAAGTCGTTTTAAGGATGATACTTCCTGGTTGTCATTGTCTCAAGTAGATGCGCAGACCTTAAAAAATGATATAGCACCATTGTTGCCTAAAAATATGGTTGATGCGGCAGCAAAGATGTTTGATGCTATAATACTATCAATTCAACTGAGTCTTATTGATGACGAATATAATGCAAACAATAAGATAGAAAAGGTTAAAGCTATAGCTGATTTGCTGGTAGAAACAAAAGCTACATTACCGCAAGTCCAGGCAAAGATGAATTTGCTTAAGGAGGTACTATCTGCAACTGCTTGGGAAAATGTTTCGCTTGAATGGTTAGAAAAGGTAAGGGTAGAATTGCGAGAACTAATGCAGTTCCTAAAAGAGGGAAAAGGTAGGTGGTTTGTTATAGATATAGAAGATGTTATAACTGACGATGGAGAAACTGTTGGGATAACTCCAAAATTGACCTATAAGCAACGTGTTATAGATTATCTTGCTGCAAACAGAAATTTATCTGTCTTAAAGAAGATTCGCAATCTTGAACAGTTGTCGTTTAAGGATATTAATGAACTTGAACGAATATTGTGGGTAGAACTTGGCGATAAAGATGAATATAATAAATTTACTATAGGTAAGCCTTATGCAGATAATGTTGCTGCATTTATTCGTTCAATGGTTGGTGTTGATATGGTTGAAGCTTTGAAAAGATTTGGCGAATATCTGTCTGACAATACAAACATACTGAATAGCGAACAAGAAGAGTTCTTGAAAACTATAGTTTCTTATGTTTGTGTAAATGGTGATATAACCAAAGAAGTGGTCTTGAACGATTCACCATTTGATGAGCGATTATCTGTATTTTCATCTTATATGATTCCGCTTGGTAGATACATTGATAATATTCACAATGTTATAATACCTAAGAATAGCAATGATGGCTTTGCTTCGTAAAGCAATAGATACCTATTACTACGAACTGAACTTCAAAAATTTGACATAAAACTTTTGGGAATACTGCAATATAGAGGGGATAAACAAAAAAACAGACCACTGAAAAGTGATCTGTTTTTTGTTTGCCAAAGTCGCGGAAGCTGGGGGATTCGAACCCCCGGTACGGTTACCCGCACGGCAGTTTAGCAAACTGCTGGTTTCAGCCACTCACCCAAACTTCCTTACGGAATCGCTTTAGGCGCGGTTCATTAGCGGGCACAAAGGTAATAACCAGTTTTGAACCTTGCAAATTTTATGCTGATTTTTTAAGAAAAACAACAAATAGGCAAAAACTGCGTTTTATGAATAGGTGAAATTATGCGGTCTGAATAGATATAAATATTATCTTTACAGCCGGAACAAAAAAACAAAAAATGTCAGACATCAATAAAGACCTGCCCAGAGGTTGCAGATTAATAGATTTTCCGGAATCGGCAGATGATAGAGGCGCTCTTTCATTTGCCGAAGCATCTGTGCATATCCCATTTCAGATAGAACGTGTTTTCTGGATATATGGTGTGCCTGAAGATAAGGTAAGAGGAAATCATTCTCATAACGAATCGGCAGAGGTGGTTGTGCCTGTATCTGGTAGTTTTGATATGGTGGTTGACGATGGTAAATGCAGAAAGACCGTCCATCTGGATTCTCCTAAAAGAGGTATTCTTATTCCTACGGGAGTGTGGTGTGAACTGCGCTCTTTTGCACCTGGAACGGTTTGCGTGGTCTTTGCATCGCATCCTTATAATGCTGCGGGATATACTCACGATTATTCACTGTATTGCAGTGAACAGCTTACTGTAGTAAAATATGATGTTTCCCATAAGACAGAATGGGATGAATTTGTGCGTGCTTCTAAAAATGGAACTTTTCTTATAGAGCGTGGATATATGGATTATCATTCAGACAGATTTACAGATGTGTCATTGATGTTCTATAAAAAAGGTGAATTGATGGCTGTCTTGCCGGCAAACTTCTGTAAAGATGAAGGGACTGTGCAGTCGCATGGCGGATTAACCTACGGTGGTTTGATTCTCTCTTGTAAGATTACAGCTGTTGAAGCTCTTGAAGTATTTAGCTACGCTATAGACTGGATGAAACATGAAATAGGCGCTCACAGATGGATTTACAAACCTATTCCTTATATATATTCCAAACTTCCGGCAGAAGAAGATCTGTATGCTCTGTTCCGTTCGGGAGGTGTATTGAAAGCAAGGTCTGTTTCATCGGTAGTAGATTCTTCAAACAGGCTTCCTATGAGAAAATTAAGACAGCGAGGCATAACAAAAGCTGTAAAGGCGGGGTTGTGTTGTGTGGAAGCCGATTTTGATGCCGATATTGAAGACTTTTGGCAGGTGTTGTCCCAGGTACTATCTGTAAAGCATAAAAAGAACCCTGTTCATACGGTAGAAGAGATGAAACTGCTGCACTCCAGGTTCCCTGATAAGATTAAACTGCATGTGGTAAGGAAAGATGGAGTTGTGGTGGCAGGAAGCGTGATGTATGTTATGGAGCAAGTGGCACATTCCCAATATATTGCTGCTTCTGACGAAGGTAAAAAATGCGGCGCTTTAGATTTGCTTTTCAATACATTGATAAACGATGTTTATGCCGATAAACAATATTTTGATTTTGGTATATCAACAGAGAGTGGCGGCTCCTGGTTGAATGAAGGTCTCATTTTCCAAAAAGAGGGTTTTGGGGCGCGTTCGGTGGTGTACGATGTTTACGAAATGTTGTTTTAGTGCTGTTCCCAGAACTTAAGATACTGTTCGGCTACTTTTGCAGGAGTATGATGCTTTTCCACATACTCAATGCTCTGCTTCTTTAGCTCTTGCAATCTGCTGTTATTCAGTACTATATCTTTAAGTGTGTTGTAAATTTCCTCTTTGTTGCAAGGTAGATTTATTATAGGGCGCAGTCTCTCTTCTCCTATTGCTAAATAGGGCTCTTCTTCGCCTCCTCCTGCTACTACAAGTCCCTGTGACATAGCTAACAGAGAGTTCATGTTTGGGGTGGGTGAATAGAGTTGGTCTATTAGTATATCGCTTTCGCGCATCAGTTTACGATATGTTTCAAAAGGTACATTCTCAACTTTTGTTACCTGACATAAATCCGGAAACTTTTTTTCTATTCTTAAAAGAATATCCAAAAGAATATCGGTTCCCTTAAATTCGCTTCTGCTTTTCTGTATGCCTATAAAGAATCTGGTAACTCCGTCGGCTTTCTGTAAGAATCTTTCTGCAGGTGATGCTGAGTTTATGGGGAAAGGTATAAGGCAACTTTTTGTGGGAAATTCGTCTTTGTAGCTCATGTAGTATTCCCATAGTCCTGCCACAATGCCGTTGCAATCTGTTGCAATGAATCTGTTGAGTTCTGCCTTATAGCTGTGTATCCAATCTGCAACAGCATCTATGTTGTCTTTAATGGCTCTGAATTTGCCATCTGTCATTAGTTCAGAATAGGGGAATATTCCGCTTTCTGTGCAAGCTTTTACATAGTAATGATCCATGCCGTATGCGGCCATGAACAATTTTTTGTTTTGCTTGCGTAACTGTTTGTAGTATGGTAATATACGTTCAGCTTTGAACTCTAAAAACATGGGGTTTATAATCTGAACAATATCGTAATCTTTGAATTTTCTAAAGTGTTTTTTTACAAGGAAACTGTATTTTAGGGTGTCAAACAATCCGGTGCTTTTGCGTACTAATGCAATATCATTTTTATATCCTTTCCAAAAGTCTCCGTTACTGGCTACTGTTACTGTGTGGCCTAAACTTCTTAAGCCCTCTGCCAATGTCCAATGAACGTTGCTGTATTCACCTAATAACAGAATCTTCATAACCCGGATTTTTCTATGATTTGTAATGTATGTATGCCTATATTGCATTTTAACAGATGTCTGTAAAGCGTGTGCCGCAACGAATAGTTGGTTTTGCTTAACGGATAGAGATTTAATGCTTTAAGTTTTTCTGCGGCGTATGCAGTGACCTTTCTCCAATTGTCGTCTCTTAATCCCAGTCTGATGCAATCCAATGCCAATGTATCTATTTTTCTGTCCAATCCGTTATGCGGCTCTTCTGAGTGACTGCTTCTGAAATCCAGAAGTCTTTCTATTATTTCCGCTGCAATATCTATTCGTTTAGCAGTATCCTTGCTGAGCTTGTCCACAATGGAACCTTCTCTTGTGTAGTATGCATATACAGGGTATTGAGTAAAGATGACAGATTTGCAATGATGCAGTAATCTTGGGGTGAAATCTTCGTCTTCCAGAAAGCTGTTTTCTCTGAATCTTAAATTCTCTCTGTTCAGTAATGAGCGATGAATGATAAAGCTACAACTGCTTCCCGGAAGGTTGTTTCTTGTCATAAAATCGTTTCCTGAAATAGGACCGCTGAATTTTGCATTGGTATATCTCAATGTTAGGATTGCATATTCTGTAACTTTTTTCATTCCGTACATTAATACCTCTGCGTGTGATTTTTTAATCCTATCTATACATACAGACAATTTGCCGGGAAAATAGTAATCGTCGGCATCAAGAAATATTATGTAATCTCCTTTGGCTCTTTCAATTCCGTAGTTACGCGCTGCACCCAAACAACCGTGTGGTATCTGGAAAAATCTTATAGGGAGATTGTAGCCAAATTCGCTCTGTATGTTTTGTGGAGGAAATGCAGAACCATCGTCCACCACAACTATTTCATAACTGTCACATTCTCTAAGTTCTTTGGAAGCAGAAAGTATGGCTCTGTGTAGCAATCGTTCTGTTTGAACAGGATTGCTGTTGCAGTAATATGGAATGATGACCGATATCATAGGCTTCTGTTTTTGGATAACAAATTGGTGAAACAATTAACTCCTATGATAGTTGCTCCAAAATATTTAAAGCAATCTTTCAGCGTGGGCTTTGATTTTAAGAATAAGCCGATAGAGGGTCTGTATCCATCAATAAACGATGCAGCAGATTTTGTGTATGAATAATTTGGCTCTGCGCAGCGCTTTAAGTCAATAAGCAGGTTCAGACAGCAAATCCAGAGTGCAGTGAGCGTATCTTTATATCCTAAATTTGTGGCAGTTTCCAACAGAGAACAATTATGTCTTAATAATGGTTCCTGGTTCTTAAATGAATATCTGTTTGTTATGCCGTCGCCGTTTGTGAAGTAGAGATATTTGCCATATACTGAGAAACAGATACACTTTGCTTTCTGTATAAGAGAAGGGCATATTGCTGCGTCTTCAAAACTTTCACCTTCCGGAAAACGGATAGTATCAAAAAGATGTTTCTTGTATATTTTGTTGCAGGCATAACAGTGGGTGTATCCCCTTATACTCAGCCACTTATGAAATATATCTTCTCTTATAAATGTTGTATCGAACTGTATAGTGTATCCGTTTGGAGCATCAAAATGTACCTCTATGGGATATTCTAATAAATCTATATCGGGATTTTGTTTAAGAATATTAATGTTTGGCTCCAGCAGATAAGGGGTTATCATGTCATCGGCATCTACGAATGTGATATATTCAGATGTGGCGTGTTCAATGCCGGTGTTTCGGGCTGCACTTAAGCCTCCGTTTTCTCTGTGTATAACTGTTATTCTGGAATCTTTGGCTGCCCATTCATCGCATCTGACTCCGGAATTATCTGTAGAACCATCGTCCACAAGAATCAGTTCAATCTCTTTGAAAGATTGTGAAACTATACTCTCAATACATCTGTCTATGTACTGGGTGCAGTTGTAAACGGGCACTATCACAGATAAATACATACTACAAAAGTAACTAATTATTGCGAGATTTATTTTGTAACAGAGCAATAATTTAAAAAACTTGCAGATTGTTCCCTTATTTATTTTTTTAATAAGGAGAAAGTTTTATTTTTGTGCAAAATTGAAAGTATAACCAAAAATATTGATAATATGGACGAACTATTGAAAATGGTCACAGCTAAGGCTACTGAATGGCTGAGTGAATCTTTTGATGCCGATACACGTGCAGAAGTTAAAGCAATGTTGGATAACGAAGATAAATCAAATCTGATAGATGCATTCTATAAAGATTTGGAATTTGGAACAGGCGGATTGCGCGGAACAATGGGTGCCGGTACAAACAGAATGAATATCTATACTGTTGGTATGGCTACACAGGGTCTGGCTAATTATTTGAATATCAACTTTAAAGATTTAGAACAGATTTCAGTTGTTGTAGGTCACGATTGCCGCAATAATGGTCGTCTGTATGCAGAGACTGTTGCAAATATATTCTCAGCAAACGGAATTAAGGTTTATCTGTTTGACGATTTGAGACCAACTCCGGAAGTGTCGTACGCAGTACGTTATCTTGGCTGTCAGAGTGGTGTTAACGTAACAGCCAGCCACAATCCAAAAGAGTACAACGGATATAAAGCTTATTGGGACGATGGTGCACAGGTGCTTGCTCCACACGACAAGGGTATAATAGACGAAGTGGCAAAAGTTCGTATTCAGGATGTTAAGTTCCAGGGAAATCCTGAATTGATAGAGATTGTTGGTGAAAATATTGATAAACCATATCTGGATGAAATTAAGGGTATCTGTATAGATCCTGAATTGGTAAAGCGTAACAGCAATTTAGGTATTGTTTATACTCCGCTGCATGGTTGCGGTAGAGTTTTGATTCCAAGATCTTTGGCAGAGTGGGGCTTTACTAACGTTCACACAGTTCCTGAGCAGATGATTCCAGATGGTAATTTCCCAACAGTGGTTTCTCCAAATCCGGAATATCCGGAAGCATTGACTATGGCTTTGGCATTGGCTCGTAAATTGGATGCCGATGTGGTTATGGCTTCAGACCCTGATGCTGACCGTTTGGGTGTAGCTTGTAAAGACGATAAAGGTGAACTGATTCTATTGAATGGTAATCAGACTGCAATGATATTCTTGTACTACATCATCACTCAATATACAAAGTTGGGTAAGATGACCGGTAAAGAGTATGTTGTTAAAACTATAGTAACCACGGAGGTGATAAACGAGATTGCAAAGAAGAATAATCTGGAATTGTTTGATTGCTATACCGGCTTCAAGTGGATTGCAAAGGTTATTGCAGACGAAAATGCAAAAGGTAAAAAGTATATAGGCGGTGGCGAAGAGAGCTTTGGCTTCCTGGCAGAAGACTTTGTACGCGATAAGGATGCTGTTTCTGCTTGCAGCTTGATGGCAGAAATTGCAGCTTGGGCTAAAGAAAACGGCAAAACTCTGTTCGACCTGTTGCTTGACGCATATATGGAGTATGGTTTCTCACAGGAGAGCGCTATAAGCGTAGTTAAACCAGGTAAGAGCGGTGCCGATGAAATTAAGGCTATGATGGAACAGTTCCGTTCAAATCCTCCAAAATCTTTGGCAGGCGAACCTGTAGTTCTTGTAAAAGACTTCAAACTTATGAAACAGACCGATGCAGAAGGTAATGTTTCTGATTTGGATATGCCTGAACCATCGAATGTGCTTCAGTATTTTACAGCTAAAGGCGATAAAGTCTCTGTTCGTCCTTCTGGAACTGAACCAAAAATCAAGTTCTATATGGAGGCAAAACTTGATTTGGCTAAGCGTGAAGATTATTATGCAGTAAAGGATGCTGCTATGGCAAAGATTGAGGCAATCCGCAAGGATTTAGGTATTTGATTTGTTGTAGCAGTAAGTATTTGAAAAAGAAGAGATATATATGAAGAAGAGTATATTGTTTGGAATAGGTCTGTTGGCTTCTGTTGTGGCAGGAGCACAAGAATCCAGTTCTATTTCGGTGTGGGAAGGTGATTCTGTGGCAGGTACATATAATCTATATAATATTGATAGTCTGACATTTCATAAAAATGCAGGTACAATGAAAGTATGGCCTAAAGGTGCTGCTGCAAAAGAGTATTCTCAAGCTGATTTGGATAGTATAACTCTTTTTACTCCGGAAGTTATAACCACAAATGTAAAGAGCTTTGATGAATTGGAGGCTGCTTTCGATTTGGTTGATATACCTACAGATGGCTATAAAAGCCGTGTAAAAGGAAACTTAAATCCGCTTATGTCACACGCTTTTGGAGCAGACCCGTTTGCTATGGTTTATGGTGATAGAATATATGTCTATATGTCTGATGACCACAAAACCTATAATGCCGATGGTTCTCTTAAAGAGGGTGATTATAGCGATATTAAGAATATCCGTATAATCTCTTCCGATGATATGGCAAACTGGACAGACCACGGTGCGCAGCCAGTAGCCGGAAGAAATGGAGGTACAGGATCTGCAGCATGGGCTAACAACAGTTGGGCACCGGCAGCAGCATATAAGGTTATTGATGGTAAAACCAAGTTCTTCCTGTATTTTGCCGATAATGGCAGCGGAATAGGTGTTATGACTGCCAGTACTCCATACGGCCCTTGGACAGATCCTATCAAGAAACAACTTATTTCAAGAAGCACTCCCAACTGTGGAAATGTGAATTGGTTGTTCGACCCGGCAGTGTTTGTGGATGACGATGGATCTGCATATCTCTATTTTGGCGGTGGTCATGATGATGATAAGGTGGCAAATCCAGGTACAGCACGTGCAGTGAAACTTGGAGATGATATGATATCTATTGTTGGCACTCCGGTAACCATAAATCCTCCTTATCTGTTTGAAGATTCCGGTATTAATAAGGTGGGTGGCAAATACCTATATAGTTATTGTTCCAACTGGGCACAAAATTCAAATCCGGGTGTAGCAAAAATAGCCTATATGAAATCCGATAATCCGTTAGGACCATTCGAATATGTGGGTGCATTCTTTGATAATCCGGGAGGTGCATCATGGGCTGGTGGCGGTGGTAACAACCATCACGCAGTATGTGAATTTAATGGCAAGTATTACATATTCTATCATACACGTGCTTTGAAGGGCGCAATGGGTATAACAGGTGGTGCTGAGTTGAGAAGTGCTTGTGTTAGTGAACTTAGCGTAGATACAGTTAATGCCAAGTTTAATTATTTAAGCGCTTCACAGATAACTGCTAAAGGTGTGCAACAGATTAAAAACTTAGATCCATACAGGAAGACTGAAGGTGAAACAATGGCTTGGACCAATAATATTCAGACCGAACTTGAGATTAATAAATGGACCAAAAAGAGCAATGTGACAGCTTATGCTACTGCTCCGGGTGCTTGGATTGGTTTGTCAAGCGTAGATTTTAAGAATGGACCGGAGTATTTTACTGCACAAGTATCAGGTAATGGTGTTCTTAAGGTTTGTTATTCTTATCCAGGAACAGGCCCCGTGTTATGTTATGTTGAACTACCGGGTGAAGGAAAAACCAAAGAGGTTACTATACCATTAGAAAGGTATGTTACAGGTGTAAAGAAACTCTTCTTTGTATTCTCAGAGGAGGGAGGTGCAATTGATTATTGGCAGTTTTATTAATTAGAATAATGATAAAGTATTTAAATAAAGCCATACTCCTGTTTTCTCTGCTGCTTTTAGTAGCTTGTGGAGGCAGACGTGGTACTATAGAGATAACACTTGTTTCTACAGGCGATATTCATGGCAGATTATATGCCACTGATTATTTGAATGAGAACGAGCGAAATGGCTCTATGATTCAAGCAGCATCGTTGGTCTCTCAGTTGCGTTCTGAGAAAAAGAATCTGGTCTATTTTGATACAGGAGATATGATTATGGGTGCAGGTGAGTCATATTACGATATGACTTCCGATTTTGGAAATCCTTCTGTGCTGGCAACTATGCTTGATGTTATGGGATGTGACGCCTTTGTACCGGGAAATCATGAGTTTGATATGGGAATTCCTACATTGGACAGGTTTATAACCAGTGGAGAATTTCCTGTGGTCTGTGCCAATATGATATTTGAAGATAATGGCGAACCCTATTTCCCTCCTTATACTATTGTAGAGAAACAGGGTGTAAAGATTGCTGTGTTGGGACTTACAACTATGTCAATTAATTATAAGATTCCTTGGGAACTTATAGATGGTTTGACCGTAGTGAATGCAGTGGAGAGTGCAAAGAAATGGGTGCCATATATACAAGAAAATGAAAATCCTGATTTAGTAATTGCTCTTGTTCACTCAGGTCTGAGAGGTGGCTTCAAGGATGATAATATATGCGAAAACGAAGTGCTTGAATTGGCTCAACAGGTAGATGGCCTGGATATTATACAGTATGGACACGATCATGTGGATAATTGTACCAAGGTTGCGGGATTTGAAGGTGACAGCGTGCTTTTAGTAAATCCCGGATGCCATGCTAAAAATGCAGGTGTAACAACGCTGGAACTTGATTTCAAAAAGAAAAAACTGGTAGGTAAAAGAATTTCTTCACAGTTAGTACCTCTTAAAGATATTGAACCCGATAAAGAATTGGTGGAATTATTTGAAACAAGAAGAGAAGAATATGTGAATTATCTCGATTCAATATTGGGTACAGCATCAACCGATATTACTTATGATGGTTATCCATACAAGCAGACATCAGCAATGGATTATATACACAATATACTTCAGCGCTCAATGTCTTCGGAAGTTACACTGACACTCTCTGTAAGAGGCAATAATATATCGCAGGGCGATGTAACTCTGCGTGACGCAATATCTTTCTATCCATACGAAAACACTTTGGTTTCAATGATGTTGTACGGAAGAGAAATTGATGCTGCTTTGGAAGAAGGTTTTAAAAATTATCGCTTTAGACCATCTAATATCATTACTGCCGGAGGTGTTAATTATAAGGTGGATGTTTCAAAACCGGCAGGTGATAGAGTAGAAATATTGTCAATGTCTGATGGTCAACCATTTGCTGATAAGAAACTGTATAGAGTGACAATGGATTCCTATTTGGCATATTCGTTGGGTTCTCCTTTTATAGAGTCACTGAATATTAGCAGAGAAAAACTTAAAGAGAGGGTAATAACAACCACTCGTTCTGATATACGTTATCATGTAATAACAGATTTTGCTATAAAAGAAGAAAATGGCAAAAGCGTACAACCAGTTCCTAACGGAGAATGGAGTGTAGTTAATTATAATTAAATTGTCATTAGGGCGGTTTTTTTGAATAACTTTGCAAATTGAAAATTAATAATAGAAGAAATGAAGAAGATTGTTTTATGTTTGGCAATTGCGGGTGCAGTGTTCTCATTGTCATCCTGTAAATCTACAGAGAGTGCATATAAGAAGGCTTACGAAAAGGCTGTGCAGGAAGATGTGGCTGCTCAGGTTTCAGCTCCTGCAGAGGTAACTCCTGTTAAGACAGTTGAGTCTCAGGCGCCGGAAAAGGCAGAAGATGTTGCAGTAAGAGAAGAGAAAGTCTCTGTTGTGTCGGGTGATCAAACAATTAAAGCATACGGTATAGTTTGTGGCAGTTTCTCACTGAAGACAAATGCCGATGCGTTGAGAGAAAGATTGTTGAAAGACGGTTATCCTGCAGTGGTTGTTGTAAACCAAGAGGGAAGAACATATCGCGTGGTTTGCGAAAGCTTTGACACTAAGCAAGATGCAGTGAATGCTCGTGCTAAATTCAAAGCAAATTATCCAAATAATGCAGATTTCCAGGCTGCGTGGATATTGTATAGCAAGTGATAGAATATAATGATATTAAATGATGTCCTGTATCTTTCTTGAAAAGGGTATAGGACATCGTTGTGCGTTGATATATGGGTAGAATTCTGGCAATAGATTACGGAACAAAAAGAACGGGGCTGGCAGTTACAGATGTGCTGCAGATTATACCGGGCGGATTGACAACAGTAGCTACACATGAACTCTTTACATATCTTGCAAAATATTTTGAAAAGGAACCTGTGGATGTTGTAGTAGTGGGCTATCCAACCAATATGGATGGTACAGAATCGGAGAATATGAAACATATACGTCCTTTTGTTCAGAAGTTTCAAAAACTTTATCCCGATAAGAAGGTTGTTATGCAGGATGAACGATTTACATCTGTAATGGCACAGCGTACCATATTGGAAGCCGGTATTCATAAAATGGCCAGACGCAATAAGGCATTGGTTGATGAGATTAGTGCTACAATTATTTTGGAATCATATTTAAATACTACAAAGAGATGATATTACCTATTTATACTCACGGTCAGACCGTGCTTAAAAAAGAGACAGAAGAGATAGATGAAAATTACGAGGGACTGGAACAGCTTATCAAAGATATGTTTGAAACAGTCAGAAGTGCAGAAGGCGTGGGGCTGGCTGCACCGCAAATAGGTTTGCCTATTCGTCTTGCTGTTATAGATTTGGATGTTATATCGGACGATCAACCCGAATACAAGGGTTATTTAAAGCCAATTATCAATCCATATATAGAGGAGACCGATGGCGAATTGGTTCCTTACGAAGAGGGTTGCTTAAGTTTTCCGGGAATTCACGAAAAGGTAAATCGTCCTTCAAGAGTAAGAGTAAGCTATCTGGATGAAAAATTTCAGGAACACGACGAATGGTTCGAAGGATTTGAAGCACGCGTATTCCAGCACGAAATAGATCATCTTGATGGAAAATGCTTTATAGACAGGATGTCTCCACTAAGAAGACAGATGAATAAAAAAGCATTAAATTCAATTGCTGCAGGTAAGGTTAATTGCGGTTACAAAGTAAAACTGAACAAGAAGTAATATATGTGTGGCAGATACATATTTAAAAAGATGGTGTTACTACTATGCGCAGTAGTAACATCGTTCTCTGTATCTGCACAAATTAATACAGAAAGAATGATGATAGTGGGTAGAAATGCCCTCTATTTTGAAGATTATGTGCTCTCTATTCAGTACTTTAATCAGATAGCAAATGCTAAGCCATATATGTACGAGCCCTATTATTATCGTGCAATTGCTAAACTTTCGTTAGAAGATTACATAGGTGCAGAAGAAGATTGCAACAGCTCTATAGAAAGAAATCCTTTTGTAGTAGATAGTTATCAGGTTAGAGGATTATCTCTGATTTATCAGGGTAAGTTTGATAAGGCTATAAAGGACTATTACAAAGGGTTGTCCATGGATCCGGAAAATCAATCTTTACGACATAATCTGGTGCTTTGTCTGATGAGGGAAGATGATATTGAGGGCGCTCGAAATGCAGTTGATACTCTGTTGCATTATTTCCCCAAATATACCCCTGCAATGGCTATGATGTCTGAAATCTGTTTCGAATTAGGAGATACTGCTTTATCTACAGAATGGATAGTAAAAGCTAATGAAATAGATAGATTTGATGCTTCGTTGTCTAATTCTAAAGCTATGCATTTTGCCAGATTGGAACAGTACGAAGAGGCAGAAGAAGATGCTGACAGGGCTATATACATAGATCCTAATAATTCGGGGTACTATATAAACAGAGCCATGATAAGATACTATAGGAATAATCTGCGTGGCGCTTTGTCCGATTATGATGCTGCATTGCAAGTAGATCCAGTTTCACTTATAGGACATTATAATAGAGGTATATTAAGAGCGCAAGTTGGTGATGATAATAATGCTATTCTGGATTTTGATTTTGTTATAGAAAACGAACCCGATAACTTGTTGGCGGTATTTAATCGTGGTCTCTTGCGTGAAGCTACAGGCGATTTGTCAGGTGCGGAAGCAGACTATACCGCCGTTCTGAATGAATATCCTCAGTTTATTCAGGGATATCAATTACGTGCATCTGTAAGAGAACGGTTGGGTAACTATAAAGGTGCAGATCAGGATAATTTAGTGGTGTTACAGGATCAAAACAGACGTTTTAATGCGCTAAATGGTGTGTCTAATTCGCAAGACGATGCAGACGATGATTCAAAAACTCGCAAGGAGTCCGATAAAAATGTGAAGAACTATAAGAAACTTGTAGTTGCGGACGATTTGGAGAATGGAACAGGTTTCTCAAGTGAATACAGAGGCAGGGTGCAGAATAGAAATGTGGATGTTCAGTATCTCTCCTTATTTAATATATCGTACTTCTACAGAGCCGGAATGGTAGACAGGTCTCTGCATTATAGTGCCGATGTGGAGAATCTGGATAGAGAGGGTGATTTTTTGAGTTCGCTTTATATCAATACAGATGATGTTCCACTTACAGAGTCTCAAATAGAGCTTCTGTTTAAGGATATTGAAAGGCTTACCAGACAGATGCAGGAAAAACCGGATAATGTTATGTATCTGTTGGCCAGAGCAATGAATTATAGTATGCTGCAAGATTTTGTATTGGCAGAAGCCGATTGCAGTAAAGCTATAGCTATGAATTCCGCAATATGGGCTCCATACTTCTTCCGTGCATCAGTTTTAGATAAAATGCAACAACTTCAGAGTGCAGAAGCCGGTGAAGGTGTGCAGATGAATGTTTCCGGTGGATATATGAGCCAACAAATACTGAACGATCTTACAAGAGTAGTTGAGATAAACCCCAATATGGAGTATG
>JAFYMP010000004.1 GCA_017556585.1 Bacteroidaceae bacterium | reverse complement strand
GATACAACCAAAGAATGTACTTGAATTAGGTACATTTACCGGTTATGCTACTTTATGTATGGCAGAAGGACTACCTGAAAACGGACATATTGATACAATTGAAATAGACGACGAACTGGAAGGTTTTATAAAAAAATGGATTGATAAATCTCCATATAAGGATAAAATTACCTTACATATAGGAGATGCTGTCAAGGTAGTTCCTGCATTAAACAAGAAATTTGACTTAGTATTTCTTGACGCAGAAAAGAGAGAGTATCCGGATTATTACAAACAGTTATTTGATTATGTAGAATTGGGAGGCTACATAATAGCAGATAACACACTATGGGATGGGCATGTAGTAGATCCCGGGTATTCTAAAGACAGACAAACAAAAGCAATTAAAGAATTTAACGATATGGTGGCTTCCGATTCAAGAGTCTCCGTATCTATTGTCCCCATAAGGGATGGTTTAACAATAATCAGAAGAAACATTTAAATTATGGATAGTACAAGACAACAAAAAATTTCAAGACTCATTCAAAAAGAGTTAAGCGAAATGTTTGTTCAGCAGACTAAGCTGACAAAAGGACTGCTTGTAACAGTAAGTGCAGTAAGAGTAAGCCCGGATTTAAGTATTGCAAGCGCTTATCTCAGCATATTCCCATCGGAAAAAGGTGAAGAGACTATTAAGAACATAAATGGTAATGTAAAGATTATACGTTACGATTTGGGTCAGAGAGTCCGTCATCAGTTACGTATCATTCCTGAACTGAGATTCTTTTTAGATACATCGCTGGATTATCTGGAACACATAGATGAACTGCTAAAGAAATAACAGAGTATGAACTTTCCGTTCTACATAGCAAAGCGTTATCTATTTGCAAAAAAGAGCCATAATGTTATCAATGTTATATCGGGTATTTCGGTAGCCGGTATAGCATTGGCATCTTTTGCTCTTATATGTACGCTTTCTGTGTTCAACGGATTTAACGATTTAGTAGCTACACTCTTCACAAAGTTCGACCCCGAACTGAAGATTGTATCAACACAAGGCAAACTTTTCAATACCGATAACAGCAAAATTCAAGATTTATCTGAACTGCCTTTTGTTGAAGAATATTCATTTTCGTTAGAAGAACAGGCGCTGATACAATACAGAAACAGCCAACAGATTATAACTATAAAAGGTGTAGAGGAGAGTTTCTATGCCACATCGGGAATAGAAGATATTTTGCGAGGCAATGGTATATTTATGCTTGCCGATGAGGTATGTAACTATGGTATTCCGGGAATAGGTATAATAAGCAAATTGGGAAGTGGAATACAACCTGCAGAGCCATTCAAACTATATGTTCCCAAACAGGGAGAGAGGGTAAATATGATCAATGCGGCCGCCAATTTTAATAGTTGCAACATCTATTCTCCGGGAGTGGCTTTTCAGGTGAACCAGGCAAAGTATGATGAAAACTACCTATTAGTTTCGTTAGATGTGGCTGAAAATCTGACCGGATATAACAATCAGGCCACTGCAATAGAGCTTAAACTATCTGACAACATCTCTGTAAAAAAGGCAAAAAAGAGAATTGCTGCACTGTTAGGGACAGATTTTAAGGTATTAGACAGATATGAACAGCAAGAAGATATATTCAAAGTGGTAAAACTTGAAAAGTTCATCTCATATCTGTTTCTGACATTTATACTACTGATATCCTGTTTTAACATCATCAGTTCTCTTATTATGCTGATGATAGAGAAACAATCAGATACAGAAATACTGAGAAGTCTGGGAGCCGACAAATCCACAACCACGCAGATATTTATATATGATGGAATCCTAATATCTATGATAGGTGCTGTTTCTGGAGTAGTATTAGGAACTATTGTCGCGTTATTACAACAACAATTCGGTTTTATTCCATTAGGTACAAATGGCGGATTTATAGTTGACGCCTACCCTGTGAACCTGAAAATTGAAGATATAGTCTTAGTGTTGGCAACAGTTCTTGTTGTCAGTTACATATCCATTAAACCTATTGGAAAACTTGCGAAAAGAGTTATAGGTCAATAATATCCTGTAGTGATACCGTTTCTGCACTTATAGACTCATGTAAGAATATAGATGCTGCCGGCAGGAAGATATTGGTATCTTCTGTGGTTAAATATTTGCAAGTACCATTCTTTGTACATCTGCTATCCATATCCGGGTGCCTGTCCAGATAGCTTCTTAAAGATGTTGCAACATATTCTCCCTGTGTAATAATCTCTATATGTGCAGGAACATACTTTCTAATCTTATTGTACAACAAAGGATAGTGAGTGCAACCTAAGATGATTGTATCTATCTTATCATCTTTTGCAAGAAGATTATCTATATGACGCTTTACAAAATAGTCTGTTCCATCTGAATCTGCTTCGTTATTTTCCACCAATGGAACCCATATAGGACACGCTTCACCTACAACCTTTATTTCAGGAAAGAGTTTCTTTATTTCAAGTGGATATGAGAGTGATTTAACAGTACCAGGAGTAGCCAACAGACCTACGTGGCGGGTTTTGGTAATATCGCCTACACATTCAGCAGTTGGACGGATAATACCCAACACTCTTCTATCGGGTGCTATTAAAGGAATATCGTTCTGCTGAATATTACGAAGTGCTTTTGCAGAAGCTGTATTACATGCTAAAATAACCAATCTGCATCCCATCTCAAATAGTTTGGTGACGCACTGCAGTGTAAACTCATATACAACCTGGAAAGATCTGGTTCCATACGGAGTACGTGCATTATCACCTAAATAAAGATAGTCATATTCAGGCATTACTTCACGAATATGGGTCAAAATAGTGAGACCACCATAGCCTGAATCAAAAATACCTATAGGACCCTTCTCTGAGGAAAGCATAATGTTTATTAGTATTGGTTGTTATTACTCTTTTAATTCGGATTCTATCTCCTGCATTGTCTCTTCTACCATTACAGCAATTCCCAACTTTAAATAGACATCCTGAGATATATCCATTCCACGATCGGAATTGATGTAAAGATAGGTTCTTTGATCCGTATCAACAACATAATCAAGTTGTTTTTCCTTACAAACTGCAGAAATAGCCTCTAATGCCTTCTGTTTTAAAGGATTCAGCAATTCTGTGCGATGTTCTTCAAGTGCCTTGTTTACATTTTGACGGAACTCTACATTATTATCCATTAACAGTTGCAACTCCTTTTGACGTTTGGCAACTATAGTAGAAGACAATTGATCCTGATTTATCATAAAATCTGTATATTGTCTGTCAAATTCGCGTTTTGAACGCTCTACCTCTTCTCTATATTCAGACTGCAATTCTTCTAATTTTAACTGCGCCTCCATATATTCAGGCATCAACTGAACAGTCTTATTAAAGCTTATATATCCAAAATAGCCCTGCTGAGCATTTATAGCCAGGGGAGCAATAACTGACGACAACAAAAATAATAGCAAATACTTTTTCATATCATATTCTTTGTAACTGAAATACTTTCAATAATTAAACAAAAGGGAAATGGGCATTACCCTATTTCCCTTTCAAAAATAATCTTGTACAATACCATTATTTGATTCCTAATTTTTCTTTTACCATAGGAGAAACATCTGTAGTTAAAGTAGTGCTAACAAATGGTACTGCACCACCTGCCAAATCAAAAATACAGATATAACCACCTTCTTGACCAACTGCTTCTATTGCTTTCAAAACTTTGTTGGTGATGTTACCCATCAATTCAGCCTGTTTTCTCTCTAAATTAACCTGACATTCCTGATAATAGCTGGTCAGTTTGTCCTGCAACTCCATTATCTCCTGCTGACGACGAGTCTTTATGTTTTCAGGTAATGTAGCCTCCTGGCTCTCATAATCCTGAATTTTCTTTTCATATTCAGTGCGTAAATATTTCAATTCCTCTTCATATTCACTCTGTGTAGTCTGCATTTCTGTCTCTGCTTGAGTGTAATCCGGCATCAATGGAATCAAATCTGATGAATTTATATGACCGAATTTCTGTCCGAACATACAAACCGGAGCCATCATCAACATTACTATAACTAATAATTTCTTCATAATCTTTCTTACTTATTTATTGTGAATTCAATATTCTTTGATGCAAAGGTAGTCATTTAATTTGAATATCCTAATTTCTGAAGCACTTCATTGCTAATATCTATCTTTGGAGATGCATAAATCATGCTTCCGGCAGATGCTCTATCAACGACAACCTGATATCCGTTTGTTTCGCTTATCTGTTTTACTGCTTCATAAATTTCGTCCTGTATAGGTGCCATCAGGCTTTCTCTCTTTTTGTAGAGTTCACCCTCTGGAGCAAAATACTGGCGTTTCAGTTCACTTGCCTGCTTCTCTTTTGCAACTATCTCTTCTTCTTTCTTCACTTTTTGCTCTTCAGACAGGAAGACAGCCTCATTCTGATAGTTTTTATACAGAGTTTCAGCCTCTAAAGAGATGGCATCAATTTCTGCCTGCCAACGCTTTGAGAATTGATTCAACTGTTCGTTAGCTCTTTCGTATGCAGGAATCTTACCTAAAATATATTCCATATCTATCAGAGCAAACTTTTGCGCACTTACACCTGCAGAGAGCAGAAATAATACCGATACTAATGATAAGATCTTTTTCATAATAGCTTAATTTTAAAGTTAAACAAAATATTAGAATTCCTGACCAAGTATGAAATGTACCTGGCTGCCGGAATACTGTTTAGAACCATTCACAGGGTCAAAACCGTATGCCCAGTCTATACCCATCATACCTACCATAGGTAAGAACACTCTTACACCTACACCTGCAGAGCGTTTTAGATCGAATGGTTTAAAGTCACTTATTTTTGCCCAAGCATTACCTCCTTCTACAAATGCAAGAGCATATATTGTTGTTGAATTCTCCATAATAAGCGGGAATCGCAGTTCGGCTGCAAGACGAGCATACGCATAGCTCTCATTGTAATAAGAGAGAGAACCATTGTCGTAACCACGCAGAGCAACCATCTCTGTTGCGTATGTATATGAACCACCGCTCATACCATCACCACCCACGTAGAAGGTTTCAAACGGAGAGCGCTTATACTTGTTATAGTGTCCCAACAGACCAAAATCTGCACGAGTCATCAATACCAGACACTTCTGGCCACCGGTTAGAGCGGTATAAGTTCTACCACGGAACTTCCACTTGTGATATTCTATCCACTTATGTTTCTCTTGCAATTCACGCTGATACGATGCAGATGTCTGATCATTAGCCAACGATGCATAATCTACTCCATCCCATAATGAATAAGGTGGTGTAGCAGAAACGGTAAGAGAGAAATCGGAACCGAAACGTGGATATAATTGGTTATCGGTAGAGTTTCTGCTTAATGTGATACCTAAGTTAATATTGTTACAGGTACCATTATTAATAAGGAAGTACGACCAATTCTTTAGATTATATCTGGTATAGGCCAATTCACCATAAATGGTAAAGTAGTCGTCCGGCCAATGAAGACGTTTACCCCAACCAACAGATGCACCTAACAGAGTAATGTACTTATCGGGGTCATAATAAGATTCGTAGTTTGTATATCCATAACCATAATCGTAACCACCATAGTAACTTCCATAACCGTACATATAGTTATTCAGGTTCTGATATAGTGCTGAATTGTAATAATTTGAACTTATATCAGTCTGTTTTGAATAGAACAGGTTTACCGATAATGAATTAGGACGCTTACCACCCAACCATGGTTCCAGGAATGACAAACTGTATGAATGGTAGTAACGACCATTGGTCTGACCGCTTATGGAGAAGGTCTGACCATCACCTTGCGGAATAAACATTCTGTAGTTGTCACTTTTATGGAACAGATTATACATTGAGAAGTTTGTAAATTTAAGAGCAATACGTCCTATAAGACCAGTCTGTCCCCAACCGGCAGATAGTTCTATCTGGTCGTTTGCCTTAGATTCAAGTTCCCAATTTATATCTACAGTTCCATCTGTATAATTAGGCTGAAGATCCGGATTGATAGTTTGCGGATCGAAATGTCCCATTTGAGCTATGTTGGTATATGAACGTGTCAAAGCCTCTTTTGAGAAGAGATCGCCCGGACGTGTATATAGTTCACGACGTACTACATTCTCATAAAGACGATCGTTACCAAAAATGTTCACTCTGTTTATCTTGGCCTGAGGACCCTCTACTATTCGCATCTCCAGATCAATGGAATCGCCCACCACATTTGCCTCTACCGGATCTAAGTTATAGAACAGATAACCGGTATTATAGTACAGGTTTCCTACTGCATCGTCATCTTCTACAGTACGTTCCTTCAGTTTCTTCTGGTCATAAACATCGCCGCTCTTCATTCTTAGCACTTCTGCCAGATCTTCACTATTATAAACGGTGTTACCTACCCAGTTTATATTTCTGATGTAATATCTATCACCTTCATCTACGGTCATATATATATCTACAGTATTATCCTCCTGATTATGTACTATGCTGTCACTTACTATGTAGGCATCCCTATAACCAAGTTCATTATATTTGTTGATGATATTTTCTTTATCATTCTCAAATTCATCCTCTACAAATTTTTTTGTGCGTAAAAAGTCGTTAAAGTATCTCTTTTCATTGGTCTTCTTCATAACCTTCTTCAGCATTTTATCATCTACAGCGGAATTACCCTGTAACACAATGCTGTTTACTTTTACACGCTCTTTCTTGTCTATGAAGATATCTACATACACCAATCCGTCCTGATCGACCTCTTCCTGCTGCTGAACACGAATTTCTGCATTATCGTAACCTTTTTCGTTGTAATAACGACGAATAAGAATTTCTGAACGGTCCAAGATGTTTGGTGTTACCTGACTACCGCGAATCAAGCCAATCTTATCTTCAAGTTCTGTAATTTCACCCTTCTTTACACCATGATATATTATGTCTTTAATCTTAGGGCGTTGTTCTATGGATATCTCCAAATATATTTTACTGCCAACTATCTTTGTAGCAATAATCTTGACATTGGCAAACAGACCATTCTTCCACAAACGTTTCATTGCCGTTGAGATTTCATCGCCGGGTACAGTGATTATCTGACCAACTGTTAATCCGGAGAGTCCAATCAATGTAGATGGGTCCATATTGTCAACTCCTGTTACTACAATATCTGCTATTTCATATTTTTTGGGGGTTCCTGAATAGAGTATGACAGGAGCCTCATCTACAGACTGTCCCTGCAGATTCATAGGAACAATCATAAGTAATCCTAATAGAATAACTATGTAATTCTTTATCTTTTTCATCATTTTAATCATTCTTTTGCTCGGCTACTTGCGCACTTGTTCTACCAAAACGACGTTCACGTTCCTGATAACTGAGAATAGCCTTACAAAGCTCTTCTTTGTTGAAATCGGGCCAGAAAGTATCGCAGAAATAGAGTTCAGTATATGCTGCTTGCCACAACAAATAGTTACTTAATCTTATTTCGCCTCCTGTACGTATCAACAGATCCGGATCCGGCATAAAGTTTGTGTTCAGGTTTGCCGAGAACATATCTTCTGTAATATCTTCCGGAGAAATTTTACCTTCTGCAACCTGACGGGCAAGTTTCTTTGCAGTGTCGGTAATCTCCCAACGGGAAGAGTAACTCAATGCCAAGATCAGAGTGGATCTCTTAAAGTTAGACGTTCTTTCTATCAACCCGTTTAATTTGTCAAGTACATCTTTTGGTAAACGAGATGTATCGCCTATAACACAAAACCTTACATCGTTCTTTACAAAAAGTTCATCTTCCAGATTCTTAAACAGTAAAAGCATCAAGGCATTTATCTCCTCAATGGGACGATTCCAGTTTTCTGTGGAAAAGGTGTAAAGAGTAAGATATTTGATACCCAATCTTACTGCATCCTGGGTAAGCTGTCTTACCACCTGAACACCTTGTATATGCCCTTCGGTTCTCTCTTTACCTTGCTGAGTAGCCCATCTGCCATTACCATCCATAATGATGGCAACGTGTTCCGGGATTCTGTTTTTATCAATCAATTCTTCGTACATAGTAACTCTATACGTTTAGTTGCAGTCACAAGGACGTGCAAAAATATCGAAAGTAAGGTATAGCATAGTAAAACTATAACTATCCTTGTTTTTAAATCCTTTTCCTTTTATTTGAAAGGGATCATTCAATGTTGTTCCTGCCAATGTAGATGTAACATCAAGCTTATCGGAGGAACTAAATCGCATGGTCCATTCCAAACCAATATTAACCCTTTCTGCCAGTTTATAACGTAATCCCAGTCCCACAGGAAAATTTATGGCAAACACGTTCTCTGCGGGTTTTGGGGCGTATGTGAGACCAACACCTAAAAGATAGTAAGGTACTAATCTGCGACTGCCGTTCCACGATGTCATGCCGTATGCATTAAAATTACATTCAGCCTGAATGCCAAAATCGTAGATTGTACGACTAAAGCCTATAGCATCGCCCGGAATGGAACCATCCATAAACTGTGAATCGCCCTCTATTCCGGCAGAAACAATATCTGCTTTCAAAGAGAAACGCGGGTTTACATTATATCTTGCCACAATACCTGCCATACCGTTTGTGTTTTTATAAAGCGAAGTACTATTTACATCGCCCATATAAAAACTACCACCGCCTACTACTCCTATCTCTGCCAAATAACCTTCGTCTTGTGCTTTGACAGGCAGTATTGCTGTAAACAGCATTAGCAATAGTATGTTACGCAGTATAGTTTGCATCTTTTTATTTCATCAATCTGTTTATTCCACCACGCCAAACCTGACCCGATTCTGTCATAATCCATATAACATTGTTTGAATCTGTAACTGACGAGAACTTGGTAAGCTTATTATTAAGTTCGACAGGGAATTTCATATATATATTCCAAGAAGAATATTCATTGTTAAACAAACTGCAATCACGCCATGTAATACCATTGTCTTTAGACTGATAGAATGCATTGAAACCATTTCCAAAAGCATAAAGATCTTTGTCGTAGTACATCATGGTCAATCCGCCTTTTGCAGGGAGTAATTTATCGTTTGTAGATGATGGAGTGATTTCTGTCCACTCGTCATCGGTTGATAAACGTGTCCACACAGATGCCTTGGAGAAGAGTGCATCGTCTGTCAATCCCACCAAAACGGTACGCAATATCTGCGGATTGCTCTTTAACGGATAACAACACAAGGATATGTTCTTTTTTGGGAACGATTCAGGAATATCCTGATAAGCCTCCCAATTTACCATATCGGCAGATTTAACTATTTTGCCTGTAGTATTAAGTGCCCAACATACGCCTTCGGAATATTCTGAATTCGATGTTGAGATAAGATATTTGAATCTTTCGGTTGTAGAAGAGGCAGTCCAATCTTTACCATTTGCAGAAGTGTAAAGAACATCGTCCTGCAACATATAGAAGCCACCATTGTACAGAATAATATTGTTATTCCACTTTTCTGAATCTATACCTGCAATTTGTACAGGTGCAGCCCATTCGGTATTCTTTTCTATGCTTCTTGCAATAAATACCGGAACACCCGATTCATCTTTACCAAATAGGAATATAGAATCGTTCTTTATTACAGAAACCTGCTCTTTTAATGCTTTATAGCCAACTGTATCTGCTTTTGACCATGTAACTGAGTCAGGATGAATCTTATGAACATTCAGTTTGACTTCGTATTCTCGTTTATGTTTCAAATCTTCCGATACTGCTATAAATGTAACCGGTTTTGACAGATCCACAGAATCGCCGGATGACCAGATAGAATCTATGGTTGTACCATCCGCTCTATTCTTTCTGATATAGAGATAACCTGTAGATTCAACAGTAATCAACACTCTGTCAAGTTTTGCTCCGTATGATATGGAATCTAAGTTGTATATCTTGTATTTGTGCTGATCTATTGTCATAGGGTACATATTACCACTCTCAAGTCTGGAAATCAGAGTATCTCTACCATGAATGTTTATATCGTGATACCAAACCTTAAAATTGCCAACAGAAAAATTTGTGATAGCCGCAAACGGTTCCAGCACTCTGTCTGTTTCTTTTAGACAAGAGGTAAGTAGCGTTGTAGCTGCCATCAAAACCAACAATCCTTTACGAATTTTCATCATTTTTGAACATTATACGTTGAAACTCTGCAAAAATAGCAACAATTTTCGGCTTTAGAGCATCTATTTAATTAGTTTTATAATAAATAACAGCGATATACCTCTTTTTTCAGTACCTTTGCCACAGTTTAACAAATAAAAACAAGAATTTATGAGCAACAAAAAAGAACTGATAGCATCACAGCTTCTTAAGATAAGTGCTGTAAAATTGCAACCCGAAAATCCGTTTACCTGGGCATCGGGATGGAAATCTCCTTTCTATTGTGATAACCGCAAAGCATTGTCATATCCTGATGTACGCACATTGGTTTGCGAAAGTCTTTGTGAACTGATAAAAGAAAAATTTGGACAGTTTGACGTGGTAGCAGGTGTTGCTACAGGTGCTATTGCACAGGGTGCATTGGTTGCTGACCGTCTGGGCAAACCTTTCGTTTATGTACGTTCATCTGCAAAAGACCACGGTTTGGCAAACCTTATTGAAGGTTATCTGGAACAGGGCAGCAAAGTGATGGTTGTTGAAGATCTTATATCAACAGGCGGTAGCAGTTTGAAAGCTGTAGAGGCTCTGCGTAATGCAGGTTCAGAAGTAGTTGGTATGGTTGCATCATTCACATACGGATTCCCTGTAGCTACAGAGGCTTTTGAAAACGCAAACGTACAGCTTGAAACATTGACCGATTATCAG
>JAFYMP010000073.1 GCA_017556585.1 Bacteroidaceae bacterium | reverse complement strand
TGTGCGCAGTGTGCTGTATGCAATGCCTACACCTAAGAAAGAGCGTAGTAAGGCGCTATATACAGTACTTAAAACGCAGGCAGACTATAAGTGCTATGAACCATTGGAGTCAGATTCCTTAATGTTAGAAGCTACAGCATACTATGGCACCGGGAAGAAAGATTATTACGCCGCATTGGCATATTATACATTAGGTTGTGTATATGATGAAAAAGGAAATGATATTGTCGCTTTAGAAGCATATCTGAAAGCAAAAGATCTGTTCTCCGATACTCTGATAAGATATTATGTGCTGAATTTGCAGAATATAGGAACTATATATCTGAATACCATAGTTTTAGATGAAGCAGATTCTTATTTGAATAGGGCCTTAAAGATAGCTCAACAGATGGATGATAAGGTTTTGCTGGATAATATTTATTACAATTTAGGAAAATTAGAACTTTATAAAGGAGACTATCAATTATCGGATAGTCTGTTTTCTAAATTACTTGATTCAGAAGTTTATGCAGCTGATGCCTATTTTCAAAGATCCAAAATAAGTTACTATTATAAAGAGGATTATCTAAACGCAATGGGTCTGATAGAGAGACATCTTGAAATAGATACAACATCTTATGGTTTGCTAACAAAAGCGAATATATATGCGTAAACAGCAATACGATTCTGCCCATTATTTCTACAATTTGGCTATAGCCATGGGAGGTTTGAATCTGGCTGCATATTGTGATTTGTACAACCAATTATCTATAATAGAAAAGTATCTTGGTAATATAGAATCTCATTACAATTACAGGGATATATATCTTGAGTTAAAGGATTCACTTTACGAGAATAGAGAAGATAAACGTATAATGAATTTGACAAATAATTATAAACTGACAGTTGTACAGATAAATGCTAAAAATAGAGCTATTGTAGCTAATATAGTCATAGCCTTACTAATAGTAGGGTCTGTTTCTGTCTTATCAATTACTTGGTTGATTCTGAATAGAAGGAATAAGATTATATTGTTGAATCATAAACGTGAAATTAATTCTATTGTAGCCGATATAAAAAGGCAACAATTGATTCAAAATGAAACAGGTGTAACTGTAGATAGAGATGTAGTGGTACAAAGGTACAATGAGTTGTTATTAAAGTGTATAGATGAATTTAAAAGAATGTCTATATACAATGAGTTGATAAACTCTTCAAATAGTATCAATGCGAGTTTGGTATCCGGAATATACGACACAGTTTTTAAGACATTTAGTCCGGTAATAATATATCTTCATGAAGAGTATCCATGTTTGACTGAAAATGAAACATTGACTTGTATATTATCGGCGTTAAATATATCTGTTAAGCAAACAGCAGATATTCAGGGACGAAGTCAAGATGCAGTGTATAAACAGAAGTATAGGTTAAAGGAGAAATTACCATTAGATGTATATGAACTCTTCTTTCCGAAGGGTAATCTTTGATATGACGATATATTAGATGACAAAAGTGGCTGTTTCAAAAAACAGCCACTTTTAATTATAGTTGAATGTTTTTTAGAATCCGAATCCGAAGTCTTCTACAGCTTCACGTTTGGTGTTTTCCGGTTCTTTTGCTTCTAAATGTACTTCGTTACCATTAATAAAGATGGCTTTAACCGGACATATAAATTCACATCCACCACAGCCTACACAGAGTTCCGGGTGAATTTCCGGAATAGTTATGCCATTTTTGTAAGGCACCATTCTGACTGCCTGAGTAGGGCAATGTTCAGCACAGGCGCCACAACTGGTGCCATTTACTTCTACTACACATTGGCACTGTGAAAAGGCTACCTTACCGGGCTGGGTTTTATGCTTTTGTTCTACTGTAAGCGGTTTGATTGCTCCGTTAGGGCATATTTCGCTACAAACTGTGCAATCGTAGTTACAATAGCCTTTGTCGAACTTCATTACCGGCTGCATTATGCCGCCTATACCATACTCCAGACCGGCTGGTTTAAGTACGTTCGATGGGCATTTGCTTATACACAAATGGCAGGCTGTACAGTGTTGCAATAGGTTCTTGTGGCTTATAGAACCAGGAGGTGACAGAGGCACTAATTTCTCTCTGATGTCACATCCGCAAGTATGTTCTGCAGCTTTTACAGCCAGAGTAGCCGGTGTCATTGTAGCTACTGCCAGTGCCGATTTCAGGAACTGACGTTTAGATTCATCTACAGGGGCTGATGCGCTCTCTACCTTTTTTGCTTTTTTCCATACAGGAACGTATTTGATGGCATTCTGTTTGCAGTTGTCTATGCAGTCAAAACAGGTTACGCAACGTGAATAGTCTATGGCTTGATTTGCAGAATCTATGCAGTATGCTTTACATTTGCGACTGCATAAAGAACAATGGTTACATTTGTTTGTATCTATCTGTACCTTAAATACAGAGAATCTTGATAATCCTCCCAAAACAGTTCCTACAGGACAGATAGTGTTACACCAGGTTCTGCCAAATTTGAATGATATGAAACCAATGATTCCCAATGTAAGTACAGCTACTGTAAACGATGTAACAGACCTTATGGTCAGCTCTACAAAGAAGAATGTGTAACTGCCTGTCTTTTCGGATATTACAGCAAGCAGATTGTTACCTAAAATGTAAAGTGGCTTGAATAACTGTGTTGCCATACGTCCGTATGCACTATACGGCTCTACAAGACTTACCAAGAAGGTAAAGCCAAATATCCAGGCAACGATAAGTGCTGCCAGAATACCCCACCTTAACCAGGGACGTTCAGGCTTATAACCGTACTTCTTTTTCTTGTTTGTCTTTTTGGCTATCCAGTTGAACAGATCCTGAAATATACCTAATGGGCATATTACAGAACAATATACTCTGCCAAACAGAAGTGTGCCAACTACCAGTATAATAAGTGTTGCAATGCTTAATGAAAACAGTGCCGGCGCAAACTGAATCTTTTGCAACCATGGGTTTTCAATAATTCCTGCAAAATCAATAAAACCGAATGTAAGGATTGCTATGACTGCAATAGCCAGAACAACTCTAATCTTTTTTAGCATAGTAAACAGGTGTTATAGTTTAATTCTCTTTACGTTCAGTTTGTCTATATCCATAGTACCCATACCAAGTTTTTGACCATTTTCAATATGTGAAACGGTTTCCAATGGGATTTGTCTGAACTGGTTAAAGAATTTTGCTGCTGCAGTATCTACTGCTACTATATCTGTAGATGCAAATAGTGCTTTGGTCAGTACTACGTCGTTTGCATTTCTACCCTGTGGACCATTGTCGGTCATTATTCTGTAAGCATCAACTATATGCAGGGCTGCAGGCTTTGACAGGGTTGTGATATCTGCTATGCACTCCTGTAAACCCTGGCTGTGGAATGCACGTCTGTCCCATACTATACCCATGTGATTCTTCATTGCAATGGTAAGGCGGGCACCACCATGGTTTTTCAGAATAGGCATGTTGAACCATACATCGCTCTCTAAAATAGCTTTGTGTACTTTTGCTTTTTTCAGAGCTTTGCCTTTAGGTAGTTCAATCTCCTGGTAGTATGATTCTTCGTTTGCAGGAACCATTATGCCACCGGCACCTTTAACAGCCTTTTCTATACCGCTATGGTCATAGCATCTGGTCCATTCGTCGCAGGTGTGGTCAAATACCTTAACCTCTGCTGCGCCGGCACTCTGGCACTGCTTGATCATCTCTACTATAAGTTCCGGATTTGTGTTAGCTGCAAGTTCAGGGGTTCTGTCCCAGCCAATGTTTGGTTTTAAAACAACTTTATCTCCCTTCTTTACGAATCTTTTTATGCCACCCAGCTGTTCCAATGCAGCTCTCAGCATTGCTGCGGGTTCTCCGTTCATAATGGCAGCCATATCGGCATAGTTGTCGGCAGCTGCCTGTGCTGTGGCTGTTCCCGGCAATGTGGATGCCATAATATCCATAACTCCGTTGCTCTTCACTGTTAGCATAGCACCTGCTGCAGCAAGTGTTTTAAGAAAATCTCTTCTATCCATATCGGTCAGTATGAAATTTAGTTATACGTTAATACACAATTTTTCTAGATTAGTTTGCTAATGTAGTGATTTGAATCGTAATAAAGATATTTATTGAAACTTTTTTTCTGTATGGTGAAATATTTCCCCATTATTTTTACTCTGTTGTTGTAGCAGTCCCATAAAATAGCTAAATTCGCGGAATATTATACATACTAATTTATAAGCAAGATGTCAGGTACAAAAAAGATTTCATCAGCATTGGTTTCAGTCTATCACAAGGATGGACTTGATGAGATTATTACAAAACTTCACGAGGAGGGTGTTAAACTTATTTCTACAGGTGGTACTCAGCGTTTTATAGAATCACTGGGTATTCCATGTCAGCCTGTTGAAGATTTGACCGGTTATCCGTCTATATTGGGTGGTCGAGTAAAAACACTTCATCCAAAGGTGTTTGGAGGAATACTTTGTCGTCGTGACGAAGATGAAGATATGGTGCAGATTGTTAATTACGATATCCCGGAAATAGATTTGGTTATCGTAGATTTGTATCCATTTGAAGCAACTGTTAAATCGGGTGCTCCGGAGGCAGATATTATTGAAAAAATAGACATAGGTGGTATCTCTCTTATTCGTGCAGGTGCTAAAAACTTTAAGGATGCTGTTATTGTAGCAAGCAAGGATCAGTATAAACCTCTGTTGGATATACTTAACGATCGTGGTGCAGAGACTACTTTGGAAGAGCGTCGTTGGTTTGCAAAAGAGGCATTTGCAGTTTCATCATACTATGACAGCTGTATCTATAACTACTTTGCAGGCGATCAGGAAGATTCACATTTCCGTTTTGCAGTAGATGGCAGCAAGTCTTTACGTTATGGTGAGAACCCACACCAGAAAGGTCTGTTCTATGGCAATTTTGAAGATATGTTCGACCAATTGCATGGAAAAGAGATTTCATACAACAACCTTTTGGATATAGCAGCTGCTGTAGATTTGATTGATGAATTCAACGAGACTACATTTGCTATATTAAAGCATAACAATGCTTGCGGCGTGGCTTCAAGAGATACTCTGTTAGAGGCTTGGACAGATGCTCTTGCAGGCGACCCTGTATCTGCATTCGGTGGTGTTCTTATTACTAATGTTCCTGTTGATAAGGCTACTGCAGAAGAGATTAACAAACTTTTCTTTGAAGTTATTATAGCTCCTGACTATGCTTTCGATGCATTGGAAATCCTTGGTCAGAAGAAGAACAGAATAATCTTGGTTCGTAAGGATGAACCACTATTGAAAAAACAGGTTCGTTCTACATTGAATGGTGTTTTGGTGCAGGATAAAGATTTAAAAACTGAGACTCCTGACGATTTGAAACTGATGACTTCAAGAACTCCATCTGATGAAGAGATTCAAGATATGCTCTTTGCAAACAAGATTGTAAAGAACAGTAAGAGTAATTCAATAGTATTTGCTAAAAACAGACAGTTGTTGGCAAGTGGTGTTGGTCAGACATCAAGAGTAGATGCTTTGAAACAGGCTGTAGAGAAAGCCGGCAGCTTTGGTTTCTCTTTAGAAGGAGCTGCAATGGCCAGCGATGCTTTCTTCCCATTCCCTGATTGCGTAGAATTGGCAGATAATGCAGGTGTGAAGAATGTTATTCATCCGGGTGGCTCTGTTCGTGACCAAGAGACTATTGACTATTGCGAACAGCACAATATGACTTTGGTAACTACAGGTTTCAGACATTTCAAACATTAATTAACCATTAACACTATATTAAGGTGGGACTTTTTTCTTTGACACAAGAATTATCGATGGACCTTGGTACTGCCAATACCATCATAATGTACAGAGACAAGATTGTTGTCAATGAGCCATCTATTGTAGCCTTGGACAATAAGACCGATAAACTTATTGCCGTAGGTGTAGAGGCTAAAGAGATGTATGAGAGAAATCCTCAGAACATCAGGGTTATCAGACCATTAAGGAATGGTGTGATAGCAAGCTTTGAAGCGTGTGAACAGATGATTCGTGGCTTCATAGATAAGGTGGATACAGGCAGACGTCTGTTTTCTCCATCGTTAAAGATGGTTATCGGTGTTCCTTCCGGTATTACAGAAGTTGAGTTGCGTGCTGTACGTGACTCGGCCGAACATGCAGGTGGTAGAGATGTTTATATGCTCTACGAACCAATGGCTGCAGCACTTGGTTTGGGTATAGATGTATTGGCACCTGTTGGTAATATGATTGTTGATATAGGTGGAGGTACTACAGAAATAGCGGTTATTTCATTAGGCGGTTTGGTTTCTAATCGTTCTGTTAAGGTTGCAGGTGATGACTTTACTGCTGATATTCAAGAATATATGGGCCGTCAGCATAACATTAAGGTAGGTGAACGTATGGCGGAACGTATTAAGATTAATGTGGGTGCTGCGTTGACTGATCTTGGTGAAGATGCTCCGGAAGATTATATTGTGGCCGGTCCAAACAGAATTACTGCATTGCCTATGCGTGTACCTGTTTGTTATCAGGAGATTGCCCATTGTTTGGATCATTCTATTTCGCGTATCGAGACAGAAATATTGAATGCGTTGGAGAGCACTCCTCCGGAACTTTATGCCGATATTTTGCAGAATGGAATCTATTTGTCAGGTGGTGGCTCTATGCTGAGAGGTATTAGCAGGCGTCTGACTGACAAACTTGGAATAGAATTCCGTGTGGCAGAAGAACCTTTGCTTGGAGTAGCTAAGGGTACTGCTGCTGCTCTGAAGAATGTAGAAAAATATCCGTTCTTGATGAGATAAAAGGATAGGAGACATTGCCGTGCGTTCGCTATTTGACTTTATAATTAAGCACAGCTATGTTATCTTGTTCCTGGTTTTGGAAACGGTATCGCTGGTTCTGCTGTTTGGCTTCAACAGCCTTCAGAAGGAGGCTTTTATGACCTCTGCAAATTCAGTGTCCGGTTTTATTCTTGAAACAAGAACAAATATTTCAGGCTTTTTCAGTCTGGGAAAAGAGAATAGTAAGCTTGCAGCCGAAAATGCGCGGTTGCAAGCTGAACTTTTTATGTTGCGTGATTCAATAGCCGATAGTTCTATTGCAAAGAGCGGTAATGATATTATAACTGCACGCGTTATTGACAATTCCATACGTAAAGATGACAACTATATCACTTTGAACAGAGGGTCTAAAGATGGTATAGCACAAGGAATGGGGGTTTACGATTCAAATGGTGCAGTAGGTGTAATAATGCTTGCCGGAAAGCATTATAGTATAGTATTGCCGGTTATAAATGGTAAAAGCAGTATCAGTTGTAAGATTAAAGGCGATAATAGTTTCGGCTTTTTGGAATGGTCGGGTGGAGATGCTTCTAAAGCAGAATTAAGAGATCTGCCTTACTATGCAACTGTTAATGTGGGTGACACAATTGTTACCAGTGGTTACTCTAAAATTTTCCCCGAAGGTATTAATGTAGGTGTGGTTTCTGATGTGCAACAAATTACATCGGGTTATACATTGAAGGTGAGTGTAAGACTGGCTGCCGATTTGAGTAATTTAGGTTGGGTGTACATAAATACCACGCAGGCTGATGATGAACTAAAACAACTGTGGAAAGAGATAGAAAAATAGTATGGAAGCTATATCTTTATTAAAGAAGATAGGACAGATTATTCTGTTAGTATTATTGCAGGTACTATTGCTGAACAAAATTAATTTGTTTGGTTATGTTACCCCTATGCTATATATTTGGATAACCATAAAAGCTGCCAACAATATATCTCAAAGCGGTCTCTTGCTTTTATCTTTTTTTACAGGCTTAGCGGTGGATATGTTTACCGGTACGCCCGGTATGAATTCTGCCGCCATCACCTTGTTGGCATTTCTGCAACCATTCATTTTTAAACTGTTTGTTACATACGACAGGCGTGAACAGGTAATCCCAAGTATTGATACTATGCGTAGAGGACCTTTTGTAGGTTATGTAACGCTTTGTGTAATAATTCATCATCTGTTCTATTATGTACTAAAAAGTATTCCGGTGGCAGATTGGTCTATGCTTATAGCAAAAGTGTTGTTCAGTACTATTCTGACTGTGCTGCTTATAGTAGTTGTAGAGGGTTCATACGTAAAGAATGCAAAAAAGGGTAGAAGGTGAAAGGCTACAAGTATAAGAATAGAAAATATACCATAATGAGTATCTTCATGATAGTTGTTGTGGTCTATATTTGTCGTCTTTTCTCTATTCAGGTAATAGACCAAACTTATCGCGAGAGTGCCCGTACAAATGCCCTTTACAACAAAACATTATTTCCTTTACGCGGTATTATTTATGACAGGAACAACAATATAGTGGTTGGAAATCAGCCGTATTATGATGTAACTGTTATAATGCGTAATATTGAAGAAGACTTAGATACGCTGGAGTTGTGCCGGCATTTAGATATTACCAGGGAATATTTTGAGACACGCATAAAAGATATTAAGAACTCAAAAAAGAATCCGGGTTATTCTCCCTATACAGAACAGGTTTTCATGTCTCAGTTATCTATAGAGGAGATATCTACTTTTAGAGAGAACCTGTATCGTTTTAAGGGATTTGGCATAGAAAATAGAACTCAACGTCAGTATCACTATAATGTAGGCGCGCATCTGTTGGGCGATTTGGGCGAAGTCTCAAAGAGCGAAATGGATAAAGACGATTTCTATGACCGAGGCGATTACATAGGTAAACAGGGCGTGGAAAAATACTACGAGAACTATCTGCGCGGTGAAAAAGGTGTGGCAGTGATGCTGAAAGATGCGTATGGTAGAATACAGGGTAGTTATATGAATGGTGAATACGATGTGGCACCTGTAGCCGGAAAAAATCTTACGCTGAGTGTAGATATTGCTTTGCAACAGTTAGGTGAAAGATTGATGCAGGGCAAAATAGGCAGTATAGTTGCTATAGAACCCTCTACCGGCGAAATTCTCTGTATGGTATCTGCTCCCACATTTTCTCCTACAGAATTGGTGGGCAGACATAGAAGTGAAAATTATCAGCAACTTTCCAATCATAAATCAAAACCTTTGCTGAACAGAACTATCATGGGTACATATCCTCCCGGTTCTACATTTAAAACAGCGCAGGCACTTACTTTCTTAGAAGAAGGTATAGTAGATAGCAGAACATCGTATCCATGTTCCAATGGTTTTGTATATGGCAGGCTTAAGGTGGGATGTCATGCTCATTCATCGCCTATATCACTGGCTCCGGCTATAGCAACATCGTGTAACAGTTATTTCTGTTGGGGTTATTTCAGAATGATAGGCGACGAAAAGTATGGTTCTGTACAACAGGCTATGACCGTATGGAAAGACTATATGGTGGATATGGGTTTTGGCTATACGCTTGGAGTAGATATACCAGGTGAGAAACGTGGTATGATACCTAATGCACAATATTACGATAAGTTATACAACAAGAGTTGGAATGGTTTGACCATTATAAGTAACTCTATAGGACAGGGAGAGGTTACTTTAACACCATTGCAGATTGCTAATTTAGGGGCAACAATAGCCAACAGAGGTTATTATATTACTCCTCATGTGGTTAAGCAGATAGAAGGAGCAGAGATTGATTCTGTATATACCAATAGGCATTATGTAAGTGTAAGTAAAGAGAATTATGAACTTGTAGTGGAGGGAATGCGCCAGGCTGTTATTGATGGAACCTGTACTTCTGCAGCTTCTGAAAACTATATAGTTTGTGGAAAGACAGGTACTGCGCAGAACAATGGAAAGGATCATTCAGTCTTTATGGGATTTGCTCCTATGGATAATCCGCAGATAGCAATAGCCGTATATGTGGAGAATGGTGGTTTTGGAGCTACATACGGTGTGCCTATAGGTGCTTTGATGATGGAACAGTATTTAACGGGAACATTGTCGGAAGAGAGTGAAAAGAAAGTAGAGTATTTTGCCAATAGAGTAATTGATTATGGTGAGCAAACGCGTTAATGTAATGAAGAATCTTGACTGGATTACAGTTGCTCTTTTCCTACTCATAATGGTTTGTGGTTGGTTGAGTATCTGTGGTGCAAGTTCAAATGTGGATGTTACTCAATTACTTTCGTTTTCTACTCGTCCGGGTAAGCAGCTTGTCTGGATGCTTTGCTCTATTGTTTTGGCAACAGGTATATTGGCTGTTACTAAAGATTTTATAGAGAAGTATTCTTATGTAATATATGTGTTGCTGTTACTTTTGTTGCTGGTTACCATAATAATAGCAGAAGATACCAAAGGTTCCCGTTCATGGTTGCGTTTTGGACCTGTAAGTTTGCAGCCGGCAGAATTTTCAAAATTCGCAACCGCGTTGGCGTTGGCTAAACTTGTTGATACTCATGGTTTTATATTGGAGAAGTGGGGCAATCTGATAAAAGCTGCCGGAATCTTTATGCTACCTTTATTGCTTATTATCGCACAAAAGGAGACCGGATCTGCCATAGTCTATTTAGCTTTCTTCTTAGTGCTTTTCCGAGAAGGCATGAGCGGAAATATTTTGCTCATAGGTTTTTGTATGGTGCTATTCTTTATACTGGGCATAAAGTATTCCGAATTTGAGTTTGCAAATCAAACATTCAGCGTAGGTGTATGGTTGGTTTTGTCGTTAATCCAGATTATAACAACTATACTTATATGGATGTATTCAAAAGATAGAAGAATGACTGCGCTATCCTCCTATATTAATATAGGTGGATTGTTATTGGGCGTATCTGTTTCTATGTTAATTTATCCTTTTGATGTGACAATATTACAGATTGTACTTATTTCTATAGTTATAGTGTTGCTTCTGTTCTACGGATTTAAAGATATGATAAGACAGTATTTCTTTATAGCACTGTTCGCAATCTGTTCAGTAGGTTATCTCTATTCTGTCGATTATGTATTTGAAAAGGTGTTGGAGGAACATCAGCAGACCAGAATAAATGTGATACTTGGATTGGAAGACGATCCTTATGGTGCAGGTTATAATGTGAATCAGTCAAAGATAGCCATAGGTTCAGGAGGTTTTTCCGGCAAGGGCTTTATGAAAGGAACACAGACCAAACTGAAATATGTGCCTGAACAAGATACCGATTTTATATTCTGTACTGTTGGTGAAGAACAGGGTTTCTTAGGGTCGGCATTTGTGCTATTGCTCTATTTGGGATTATTGTTGCGTTTGGTATATCTTGCAGAACAACAGACTTCTGTTTTCTGCAGAGTTTATGGGTATTCAGTAGCCTGTATTCTATTTTTCCACCTATTTATAAATATAGGAATGGTGTTGGGAATAACTCCGGTAATTGGTATTCCTTTGCCTTTCTTTAGTTATGGTGGTTCTTCATTATGGGGCTTTACCATTCTGTTGTTTATCTTCCTTAGAATGGATTGCGAACGGACAGCCCGTTAAGACTGTCCGCTACTATTTATTGCTCTCCGTTATTGTTGTTGTTATTGTTACGTTTGTGGAACTTATCTTTTCTGTTCCAATGACCATCTCTACCACGTCTGTGTTGATCTTCGCGATTCTGTGGTTGTTGTGATTGTTGTGGCTGTTGGTTGTTTTCAGTTCTATCCTGTTGATCAAAATTCTTTCTGATTGGTTTCTTTTTCTTTGTGCTGTCAAAGCGTGTCAAACCATCTTCGTCAAGAATATCGGATGTAACCTTAGTATTGGTGTCAATGTTGTCGTTGTTTAGACTCTTTGGCTTTATTCCTTTTTTGTTCAGACCTATTATCTCTAAAGCTCTTGCAGATGTTATTGTTTCCAGATTGGCAGCAAACACCTTATCTGTGGAATAGGTTAGCTGGTCGTTAAGTATATCTGCTTTAAAGAAGTAGTAGGTGTTGTCCATAGTGTAGAGTTCCACCTCTCTGGATGGGAAATGTTTCTGTGCCTCTACGTATGTATCTACTTCGTAGTTCAAACAGCATTTCAGCTTTGCACATTGTCCTGCCAGCTTTTGTGGGTTCATGGAGAGATCTTGGAAACGTGCAGCACCTGTGGAGACCGATACAAAATTGGTCATCCAGGTAGAGCAGCACAATTCACGTCCGCAAGGACCTATGCCGCCTATGCGGCCTGCTTCCTGTCTGGCGCCAATCTGTTTCATCTCAATGCGCACACGGAAATTTTCTGCAAGTACTTTAATTAACTGGCGGAAATCCACACGTCCGTCTGCAATGTAGTAGAATATGGCTTTATTTCCATCGCCTTGATACTCTACATCGCCTATCTTCATCTCCAATCCCAGGTCTTTTGCTATTTGACGAGAACGTATCATTGTGCTGTGTTCGCGAGCTTTAGCCTCTTCGAACTTCTCCATATCTACTTCGCGCGCCTTTCTGTAAACACGCTTTATCTCAATGTCAGGACGCAGATTGGCCTTCTTCATTTGCAGTTTTACCAGTCTGCCGGTCATTGTTACTGTACCTATATCGTGTCCCGGATTCGATTCTACTGCTACAATATCGCCCTTTTCAAGTTCCAGATTATTGGCATTCAAAAAGAAACCTTTTCTGGTGTTTTTGAATTGTACCTCTACATATTCACAATCGCCATCTGAACCGGGTAATCCTTCCAGATAGTTGAAAGAGTGTAATTGGCCTATATGTTGTCCGCATCCTTTGTAAGAGATGCCTTGACATCCGGGTTTAAGTATGAAATCTTGATCCATATCTACTGTTTTATAAGAATGATAAGTTTCAACGATAAGTCGAAGAATACCATTCTGGAATTTACATTCTGTTCTATATGTCGTTGGGCTAATGAAAGTTCCTCCATCAGTCCTATAATGTTTCTCTCGTTTACAAATGGAGCAAATCTTGTAGAGAAGTTCTGCTCTTGCACTGTAAGGTAGTTAAGTGATGGGTTGTGAAAATTGCAGATAAAATTTTCACGTATCATACGTTGGCAATAGGTTAAAAACCTTTTTTGCCATTCACGACCATACGATGCCAATGTCTCTGCCAATGTCTTTATCTCTCTTACATTTCTTGCGTATGCCAATCGCATAATCTGCATGAAATATTCAAGATACTCTTGACTCTCTTCGTTTATTTGTATTGTTCGAAGAGCTTTATGCCAACTGCCGGAACAGATATGAGATATATTCTGTGCAGAGGCACTGTCTAAACTATATGGCGGCTGTTGGAGTCTGGCAGTTATTTCGTTTTCCGACAGTCGTTTGAACTCTATTCGTTGTGTACGGCTTATTATAGTTTCCAATATCATTTCCGGATTATTAGAGACCAAAATGAACACAGTTTTCTGCGGTGGCTCTTCTAACAGTTTAAGCAGACTGTTTGAACAAGCCGGATGCATCTTTTCCGGATACCAGATAATAGCAATTTTATAACCTCCTTCGGTAGATTTCAGAGATAGTTTGTTGGTGATTATATCACTTTCGGCTGCAAATATCTGTGCTTGTTTGTTTTCTGCTCCAAGTGATTCAAGCCACTCTTCTAAGTTGAAATACTCCTTTTCGGTTATTATCTCACGCCAACTCTTTATTTCGTCATCACATCGGGTTGGATTTTGCGATGATTTGCTTTTGTTGATAACAGGATATACAAAATGTAGGTCGGGATGTACAAGTTTGTTCATCTTGTAACATGATGGGCAAGTACCGCAAGAATCGTTTTCAGAACTATTCTTACATAGCAGATAACGGGCAAAAGCTATAGCCATCTGAAGCTTGCCTGTGCCTTCCGGGCCACTGAACAGCAGTGCGTGAGGGATTGTACCCTGACGCACCATATTCAGCAGTCTTGCTTTAATATCTTCTTGTCCTATAATGTTCTTAAAATACATTTGTATATGTCTGGTTTACAGGATTGTACAACCGCAACTTGGTTTTAGCTGTTTGAAGAAATCGTTACCCTTGTCATCTACAAGAATAAATGCAGGGAAATCTTCTACTTCAATCTTCCAGATAGCTTCCATACCCAGTTCAGGATATTCTACGCATTCAATAGACTTGATGTTGTTCTGTGCAAGTATGGCAGCAGGACCACCTATTGAACCTAAATAGAAACCACCATGTTTCTGACAAGCATTTGTAACGTCTATTGAACGGTTACCCTTTGCCAACATGATAAGTGAACCTCCATTAGCCTGGAATTCGTCAACGTATGGATCCATACGTCCGGCTGTAGTTGGGCCCATTGAACCGCAAGCCATTCCTGCAGGAGTCTTTGCAGGACCTGCATAGTAGATAGGATGGTTCTTCATATATTCCGGCATTGGTTCGCCTGCATCAAGACGTGCCTTGATTTTTGCGTGGGCTATATCGCGTCCTACTATGATAGTTCCGTTCAGTGAGAGTCTGGTAGATACAGGATACTGGCTCAATATCTTGCAAACTTCGCTCATTGGCTGGTTCAGGTCTATTCTTACTACTTCGCCTTCGCCTGCATTTCTCAACTCTTCCGGTATCAGTTCGTATGGTTTGTCGTCCATCTTTTCAATCCAGATACCATCCTTGTTAATCTTACACTTGATGTTACGGTCTGCAGAACAGCTTACGCCTAAACCTATAGGGCAGCTTGCACCATGACGTGGCAGACGTATTACGCGTACATCGTGTGCCATATATTTGCCGCCAAACTGTGCGCCCAAACCAATCTTGTAAGCCTCTTGTAACAACTGTTTTTCTAACTCTACATCGCGGAATGCACGACCTGTCTCATCGCCTGTGGTAGGCAGTTCGTCGTAGTAATGTGTAGATGCAAGTTTAACTGTCAACAGGTTCTTTTCTGCACTTGTTCCACCAATTACAATTGCAATATGATATGGAGGACAAGCTGCTGTACCCAGACTCTTCATCTTTTCAACCAGGAAAGGAATCAGAGTGCCGGCATTCTGAATACGTGCTTTGGTCTCCTGATAGAGATATGTTTTGTTTGCAGAACCACCACCTTTGGTTACGCAGAGGAAATGATATTCCATACCTTCTGTAGCCTCTAAATCTATCTGTGCAGGCAGATTACATTTTGTATTTACTTCGTCATACATTGTAAGCGGAGCGTTCTGGCTGTAACGCAGGTTCTCTTCTGTATAGGTTTTGTAAACACCTAATGACAGAGCCTCTTCATCACAGTAACCTGTCCATACCTGCTGACCTTTTTCACCGTGGATAATGGCAGTACCTGTGTCCTGGCAAAGCGGAAGTTTACCTTTTGCAGAAACTTCTGCATTACGCAGGAATGTAAGAGCTACATACTTGTCGTTATCGCTTGCTTCCGGATCTCTTAAGATTTTAGCCACCTGTTCGTTATGTGAACGGCGCAGCAAGAAAGATACATCGCGGAATGCTGCATTAGCCATCTTTGTAAGACCCTCCTTTTCAATCTTCAGAATAGGTTTGCCTTCAAACTCGCTTACACTTACGTGATCTTTTGTAAGCAGATAATACTCTGTTTTGTCTTCGCCCAACTGAAATATTGGAGCATACTTGAATTTATCCATATCGTTATATTTTATTGTTCGTATTCTGTGTCGGGATAGAGGAAATCGTTGTACGGATATTTCTGTACGTGCAACTGTTTTACTCTATCGTAAAGCACGCTTCTCAGTTCCTCTATGTTGGTTCTTTTGGTAGCAGATATGAATAGACATTCTCCGTCTAATTTTGCCATCCATGTCTGCATCAGTTCATCAATTGTAACATTCTCTTTTGTGGCAGGTGTCAAATCATCGGCCTCTTTTTCTACCCATGAATATGCATCTATTTTATTGAATATCACAATACTTGGCTTATCTCCTGCACCAAGTTCCGATAATGTCTTTTCCACAACATTCATCTGGTCTTCAAAATCGGGGTGCGATATATCTATTACGTGAAGCAGAAGGTCGGCTTCGCGAACTTCGTCCAGTGTGGATTTGAATGATTCTACCAAATCTGTGGGTAGCTTGCGAATAAATCCTACTGTATCGGAAAGCAGGAACGGCAGGTTTTCTACTACTACCTTTCTAACGGTGGTGTCAAGTGTTGCAAAGAGTTTGTTTTCTGCAAATACATCGCTCTTTGAAAGTAGATTCATCAGTGTGGATTTACCTACGTTTGTATATCCTACCAGCGCTACGCGGATTAGTCTGCCACGATTTTTGCGCATTGTGGATTTCTGCCTGTCAATATCCTGCAATTGCTGTTTCAGCCACGAAATTCGTTTAGTAATGATACGTCTGTCCATTTCCAACTGGGTTTCACCCGGTCCACGCAGACCTACGCTACCTTTACCGCCACCTGCACCGGAACCACCACCTTGACGTTCCAGGTGGGTCCACATTCGTTGCAGTCTGGGCAACAGATATTTGTACTGTGCCAGCTCTACCTGTGTCTTTGCGTGTGCTGTTTGGGCACGCATGGCAAATATATCAAGTATAAGAGATGTGCGGTCTAACACTTTTACGTTCAGAGCCTTTTCAATGGCTGACATCTGTTTGGCTGTCAGTTCATCGTCAAATATAGCCATTCCCACTTCGTCTTCAAGGTCGGCCATTTTATCTATGTAGGCTCTTATCTCTTCTAATTTACCTTTTCCAACGTATGTGGCAGAATTTGCTGCTGTGATTTTCTGGGTAAAACGACGCATAACCCTTACTCCGGCAGTATCTGCCAGAAACTCCAGTTCGTCAAGATACTCTTCTGTCTTGCGCTCGTTCTGTTCCTGGGTGATGATACCTACAAGTACGGCGGTTTCTGCTCTATTATCGGCTGTTACTATAAATTCTTCTTTCATTTTTCTTCTCTCTTCTTTTCTTCTTTTCCTCCCACTATCATTACAATCTCTCCTTTGGGTTCGTGAGCAGTAAAGTGTTCTATCAGTTCGCCAAGTGAGCCCCGTACACACTCTTCGTGTATTTTTGAAATCTCGCGACAGACTGCTGCTGGTCTTTCACTGCCAAAAGCCTCTGCAAACTGTGTCAGTGTTTTTACTACGCGATATGGCGATTCATAGAAAATCATTGTTCTGCTCTCTTCTTTTAACGAAGCAATTTTTGTGGCACGTCCCTTTTTCTGTGGGAGAAAACCCTCAAAACAGAATCTGTCGCAGGGTAGGGCTGAATCTACAAGTGCCGGAACAAAAGCTGTTGCTCCCGGCAGACATTCTACATCTACTCCGCAGCTAACGCATTGACGTACCAGCATAAAACCCGGATCGGAAATAGCCGGAGTTCCTGCATCGCTTATCAAGGCTATAGATTCACCGCTCAAAATGCGTTCTGCTATGTGAGAAACTGTTTCGTGTTCGTTAAATTTATGATGTGACTGTAGTGGCTTCTTTATATCAAAATGCTTTAGCAGAATACCGCTGGTGCGGGTATCTTCTGCCAGAATAAGGTCAACCTCTTTCAGTATTCTGATTGCCCTTAATGTTATATCTTCCAGATTTCCTACCGGGGTAGGTACCAAGTATAATTTTCCTGCCATCTTTTTAGTCATTATCAGAGAGCAAAATTAAATAAAATAATTCTCAATTTATGCAATTTGCCACCTTATTAAGTGGGTTAAAATTTTTATATGCCATAAATATAGTTGTTTTAACTCATTTGTACTATCTTTACATTCTGTATGCAAAGAATTTTCACGAAATAAATATGAAAAAAGTTTTGAAGTTTTCAGGCATAGTATATCTGCTGTTGTTTTTTGCGGCAATATCCATTTTTTACTTACTGTATGTTCCTTATCAGATAGGTTTTAAAGAGCAGACCGGCATCTTTATGTTTCTCTCCTCTTATCTGGAGCAATATTTGCAAAAACCTGCCATTTTATCGGGAATTTTGGGCGATTTTCTAACGCAGTTTCTGGCACTAAAGGTGTGGGCTGTAGCTATTCCTCTACTACTGCTTTTGCTTGTATGGTTTGGAACAGTTTGTTTACTAAAAAAGGCGGGAGGAAAATCTGCATCATATATTAGTGCACTATTGGTGGTAGCGGTAGAGGTAGGATTGATAGCCTTTCTTAACTATCCGTTGTCATCTACTGTAGGTCTTGTCATTTCTATTTGGACTGCAAACCTTCTGGCTACTATCTCTGACAGAACATTCTCAAGAATCAGTTTTATAGTAGCCATACCATTGCTGTATGTATTGGACGGTGCTTCAGTCTTTACCTTTATAGTTGCAATGCTAATCCTTAATTTAAAGGACTGGAAGTTTTATATCCCAACCTCTATTGCCGGATTTTTAATTGTTGCATTGATGGGACATTTTTATAATCTCACTTTATTGCAATCTTTAATCTATCCGGTTATGAATGGATATGTGGTTCCACCTGCTGTTTTTCTGGCTCTTGTGCCTGTAGCATTTCTCATTGCAATGATTTGCGGAAAATTCAATGTATATGGATGGATTATGGCGCTTCCTGCATCTGCAGCACTGTTTTTCTCTATGTATCTTTCGTATGACGAGAAAACTGAATATGCCGTGGAACTGGCTACTCACGCATATAATGATGACTGGTCTCAGGTTAAAAGATTGTCGTTGGATAACAAACTGAATCATCGGTTGGGTATCTTTTATAGAAATCTCTCTTTTGCAAAGGAGGGTAAGCTTGCACAGGAACTTTTCAAATATCCTCAGATGGCAGCAGATGGTCTCTTTATGGATTTGCAACCGGGTGTAACCTATCTTGAAGTATTTAGCTATTTGGATCAGTTGTTAGAAGTTGGCGATGTGTCGCAGGCTACCGATTGCGCTCTTTTGTGTCAGACTGTCATGCCAAAAGCATACTCTTCTCGAGGAATTAAAAATCTGGCCGAGATAGCATTGATAGTGGGCGATAAGGATGTAGCCAATAAATATCTTGATATGCTTCAAGCTACATCGCTTCATAAAAAGTGGGCGCAGAATATGAGAAAGTGTATGGCAGCCGATTCGCTTCCTTCTGAATATATTCCATATCGTAACAGAATGCCTCTATATGATTATGCATATCAGCAGAACAACTGGTTTGAATCTTTGTCGGCAATGGCGAACGCCAACCCTTATAATGTGACTGCAATCGATTATCTGCTTTCAGCGTGTCTGTTAAATAAGAATTACCAGTCGTTTGTATCTTACTATGACAGATATTATTTGAATAAGTTGGATAGATTGATTCCTGTTCCCGAGGTATATCAGCAAGCTTTATTGTTGCAAGCAACCGATGATGAAAGCCTGCAACAGTTGCTTGAGAAATATGGAATTCCTATGCAGATGGTTGAATACTATTTTGCTTTTGTAGATGCACAGGCAGAATCACAAGGCGATATACGTTATTTAGCCGATTTTGCAGGTACCTACTGGTACTATATGATTATAGCAAGATTTAATGCACAATGATTATGAAAAAGATATTTATAGCACTTTCTACCGCATTGCTTATATTGGCAGGCTGTTCAAAAAGCAGTACAACCATAACAGTAGATAATATTTTTCCAAACTATTCCGATGTGGTTCTGCCATGTAATATAGCGCCCCTTAACTTTATGGTTGAGGGTGCAGACAAGGTGTCGGTATCCATTAAAGGCAACAGTGAATATACCTTTTCAGATGGTGGCGAAACTCTGTCATTTCCACTAAAGAAATGGAAAAAAATGTTGAATGCAGAAAAAGGAAACAGCCTGAATGTATCTGTTTATGTTAATGGAAATGCAGATGCTTTAACCACATTTAAATGGACAGTTTCTGCCGATTCCATCGATAAATATTTAAGCTATAGACTTATTGAGCCGGCATACGAAGTGTGGTCTGATATTAAAATAGAGGAACGTAATATGGAGTCTTTTTCTGTTCGTTACATAGGCGATAACAATACAGCCGACAAATGTTGTATAAATTGTCACACTACAAACAAACAGGGTACATCGTTTATGCACATGCGTGGCACAAACGGAGGTACTATCTTGAACAGAAATGGTGAAATAATAAAGTTGAATACCAAAACTGAAACAACAGGAAATACAGTTTATGGTGATATTTCAACAGATGGCAGATATGGTGTGTTTACTACTGCCGATATTAAGTTTGCCATACATTCTCACTATACACAACGTATGGAGGTGTATGATTCTTCAAGTGATTTGGTAGTTCTGGACTTTGATAACCTGACAGTTACCGATGCTCCATCAGTAAAAGGTAGTGAATATCAGGAGACATTCCCTTGTTTCTCTCCAAACGGTCAAACCATATTTTTCTGTAGGGCCAAACATCAGCCTCAGCCAGATAGTCTTAAACAGATGAAATATGATATCGCCGCCGTTCAGTTTGATCCAGAATCAGGTAAGATAGGCAATAAGGTTTACACTGTGGTAAGTACAGAGGGTAAAGATCTGTCATTCAGTCATCTGAAATGCTCACCGGATGGACTCTACTTGATGGCAACAGCAGCATCGTATGGAACATTCCCTGTGTGGCATCAAGAGAGCGAACTTTGGCTAATAGATTTGCGTACCGGTGCTGTAAATATTATGCAAGATACCAACGATCGGTATGCCGATACTTATCATAGTTGGAGCAGTAACAGCCGTTGGGTGGTATTTGCATCAAAGCGTGACGATAAGGTGTATGGACGTCCATACATAGCGCACATAGATGAAAACGGTCAGGTTTCCAAAGCATTCTTGTTACCTCAGCGCAATCCAAAACTCTATAAAACTACGTTGAAATCGTTCAATTTACCGGAACTTTCATCGTGGAAAGAGAACTACAATGCTCGCGATATCTCTGTTCTATACAACAATATTGAACCTACCCAAGTTACATACAAACAGTAACTAAGCATCTCGCCACGAATGTGGAATAACTACCGGTGGATGGGTAGGGATGAACTGCTCTACAGAATCTTTGTTTTGTTCTTCGGTCTGTTCTGTATTGTTTTCTGCTAAATGTTTTTAACAAACAAGTATTTTGTTGAAAATAAAATTGTTTCCGCAGTATAATGGTATTACTACGGAAACAATGATATGTGCTGGTAAATTGCTAAAATACTTAAATAGCCATTAGGTCTTGGCCTAATAGCCTAATATATTGCTTGATCTGCTCTTTTCTTTGTTCACTTGGTTTTTTAATTCCATAGATGTATTTTGAAAGCAGACTTTTGTGAATACCCATACTGCGTGCCACTTCCGAAACATTCAGCTGTGGAAATCTGTTAAAAATACGTGCTATTTCATTATCATAATCAGCTTCATCTGTATTATAGAAACTACTGATATGTATATCCTCGTCTATCTCTTCCCAACGTATAGAATCACCGAAACGATTAATTTTAAAAGATAATCGTTGCACCTTTGTAGCATCTTTTAATGTTGGGAATGCTTCCAATGGGCGGCTTAAGGTTTGTCCTTCGTCTGTTGTAATCCAGATTCTTTCAGAAGCAAACCAAAGTTTTTCTATTTTAGCCATAGTATATTGTATTAAGTTATTCGCTGTGAAATTTCTTCCACTCTTCAATAAACTCTTCCTTATATTGTTCAACAATGGTCATCGCCCTTTTTATGTCTTTAGGCTTGATACCTCTATTCTCTATTAATATAATCTCAGGTTCAAGTCCTATTTTGGCTAAACCATCACTGTTCTCTAAATGCACATGAATAGGTAAATGTTCATCTGCATAGAAAAAAAAGCGTAATCCAAAGATATTTAGAATTGTTGGCATATTAATTGATTTTATTTTTGCAAAAATAGGTCTAAAATTTAAGACCTCAAAATATTGGGTGCATTTTGTTTTGAGCAAATAAATCTATTCCATTGCATCTCGCCACGAATGTGGAATAACTACCGGCGGATGGGTAGGGATGAACTGCTCTACAGAGTCTTTGTTCTGTTCTTCGGTCTGTTCTGTATTGTTTTTTGCTTTTGGCCTAATAGTCTAATCTCATCTAAAGTACTGCTGCCACTTTTTTTATTTTGGCAAGACGTTCCATGAACGATTTGTTTGATTTAGCTACTTGTATATTATAATCAGCCTGAATGCCGATGAGTGTTTCGGCTTTTATGCCCAATGTAGCTTCAAACAGAAGGGCATATTCTGCTGTTACTGCTCGCTTCTCGTTCAGTAATTCGTTTAGCAATGAGGGGGAAATACCCATCTCCATTGCTAGCTTCTTTTGAGATAAGCCGCGGTATTTTATTTCTTCTTTCAGAATGCTTCCCGGATGCACAGGATTGAAAGGCATCAGGTTATTTGCAATCATCTTCGGGTCTATTCCTTCTAATGTAATCATACGGCTCTTATTGATAATGGTTTGACAATTCTATAATGTTACAATCATAGTATTAATAATTTTGTGCAGCAAAACTAAACACAATTATTTGAATTCACAAATTTGTGAATGAATATTTCTTTCCCGTGTAAATACACCGCATAGACAATATTGTATTGACTTTTTGACTATCTGTATTAGACTTAATGAATTGAATGATTTGCCTTAAGTAATATGTGGAAAATCAAAAAATGAGAGGAGGATAGTGGGTGTTTAAGAAAAATAGTTTACTTTTGCCACGGATCTACAACCATAAAACTTTTTAGAAACCATGAAACAGATGAAAAATCTAGTTATGTTCGGTGCTATGGTAATAGCAATGGCATCGTGTCAAAAGGAGGCAGTCCAGTTGCTCCCTGAAGGTACAAAAAACAAAGTGACATTTAAGGTGTCGTGTTTTGAACAAATCCCATTTGGTACAGAAACAAAATCGGGTAGTGCGCAGACTTTAGAAGATTTGTGTACAAAGTTGAACTTTGCCATATTCGATGGCGAAACAAAAGAAGAAAGTATTGTGCAGACCATTGGAGACGAAGGTTTTGGCACAGTATCTTTACAACTGAAACAGGGCGTTCATCAAGTGGTGGTAATAGCTCATAATGGTGATGCCAGCGCATCAATAACATCGCCCGATAAGGTGTCATTTAGTAACAAAACCACTACTAAAATGACTGATACCTTTTATTACTATGGTGAAATTACTGTAGGAAAAGATGCTCAGATTTATGATTTGAATTTGGAACGTGCAGTCGCAATGATTCGTTTCAACATAACCGATGAGTTTCCGGAAAACGCAACACAGATGAAGTTTTACTATACAGGTGGTAGCAGTACTCTCAATCCTATTACAGGTTTGGGCTGCGTAAATAGTAAGCAGACAGAAATATTTGCAGTTACACCATCTGACAAACGTTTTGAAATGTTTACTTTTCCACACACTGTAAACGATACACTAAGCCTAAAAGTTTCGGCTCTTGATTCATTGGATAATGTGCTTAAAGAACATGAATTTAATGAAGTTCCGGTAACAGTTAATATGATAACATCTTATTCCGGAGAATTTTTTACAGGTGGGACATCTTCTTACACAATGAGCCAGATAGCAATAGCAGCTAATGGTGAATGGGCAGGCGAGAAAAATATTGAATATTAATTAACAAACGGTTGTAGGTCTAAACAGAGAGGCTGTGTAGGAATATCCTGCACAGCCTCTTTCAAAAATATTCTTTACCTTAAATTGAATGTTATTTTTTCTTGCTTGCGCGAATCTTATCAAAGAAACCAGTCATCTTTGCAAGGTTTTCTTCTGAATACATACCCATACCATGACCACCTTCTGGTTCGAATACTGCATAGCTTTCTACCTTTGCATCCTGCAATGCTTTGTACATTCTTTCACCCTGACAACCCGGAACTACATTATCCTTTTTGCCGTGGAACACGTGCATTGGAGGGTCTTTTTTGTCAACGAAAGTGATAGGGCTTAGCAGAGCAAACTTGTCTTCGTTACCCTCTTTGCCTACACCTATCAGCTGTTCTTCCGGTGATGGGTTCATCATCATAGCTTCACCACAATCCATATTCAGCAAATCAATAGGACCAGACCAGTCGCAAGCTGCATCTACGTCGCTGCTGAATGATGTGTAATTACCAAGTGAACCTTCCAAATCTACAGACTCTGTGCCCAATTTGTAGGTTTTTTCACCGGTAGTTGTTGCTGCCAATGACGCCAGGTGACCACCTGATGAGAAACCTGATATTCCTACAAATGATGTGTCGAACTTATATTTCTTTGCTTCACCACGTACAAAACGGATTACAGCTTTAATATCGTGAATCTGTGCAGGATATTTAGCATCGCTTATGGCACGATGGTTAGGAGTAACTACTGCGTAACCGGCTTTAAGAAGAGCTGCGCAGATAGTATTTAAATCGGCAGCACCTTTCGAATTATTGCTGAACCAAGCACTACCATAAATATGTATAACTACAGGATATGAATCTTTTACCTCTTCAGGTAGATAGATATCAAGAGTATGATATGCATTATCATCACCTACATAATTAATATCAGCAAATTTCTCTGAATATTTCAGATTGTTGTTATCTGCCTGGAAACCACCAAAACCACCAAAGCCTCCACCGAAGCCCATCTGTGAAAATGCATTGATTGAGAATGCACATACCAATGCCAATGTAAATAATTTCTTCATATCTATTGTAATTAAGTTTTGTCTATATCTATTATATAAAGGTGACGCCCATTTGTTAAAATGTTTGCAACTTTATTCTTTTACAAAAAGTCTGTAAAGATTGCATCCGGCAAAGTTGCCAAGTACTGTAAACAGGTAGGTGATAAGCAGTTTCAATGGTTGTGCCGATACTGCATCCCACGATGCTGCGCAGTAGTAAAATGCATCTGCTATACAGTGGGTAAATCCGCAAAGAATAAACAAAGGTACACCAAACAGCAGTGGTAGCATCTGTCCTTTGCGTGCAAAATTTACGGCTGTTGTCATAATCATACCGCACCAAATTCCTAAAATGCCGCATTTAATAGGACCGGTAGCTAATCTTTTTTGTACAATACCATCGGCAGCTACAATTATTGCATTACCGGTGCTTTGGCTGGTTTGAGAAAGAGCATCGAATGAGAGAATTACTACGTCCGATGCACAAAGCTTAACGGTCATAGCAGTAAAGAAACAACCGATAATGTTTCCTAATAATATAAGGAGCAGATCTTTTAGCTCTCCTTTTTTAATAAACCCTGCAGTGCCGGTGTAAAGTTTTAGTTTGTAGTACACAACAGTGATTAGTCCAAAAGCGAATAAAACCGCTCCGGCTACGCCTCCTACGTTTAGAAATACTGTACCGCCTAATGAAATGGCAATACCTGCAAAAATTGATAACTTTAAAATCTCTTTCATTCTGCTAAAGTAGTACAAATATTTTGGAAAACCAACTATTGCTCAATATTGTCTGTTGATAAAGGTAGGTAATGATTGGTAATGCTTGGGATTCCGCCTAACGGCGGCATCCCTGCCCTCCGGGGGTTATCTTACAAACCCAAAGTAAAGAGTTTGTTTCACAAACTTTCGGCTCAGTAGCAAAAAGGTGTGGTAAATTTGTTCAAAATTGTATCTTTGTAGTTATGAAAACAAAGATATTGGAACAATTAGCTCGTATAGTACTTCCTAGTGAGATATTGGAGCGTTTTGAGATAGTAAGAATAGATAC
>JAFYMP010000072.1 GCA_017556585.1 Bacteroidaceae bacterium | reverse complement strand
TGACGAAACCATCAATGGTAACTCCTTGGTATTCATCACTATGGTTCGCACCATTTTCCCTGCTCTCTTGTCCGGCTTGTTGCTTTCCGCAGTATTGGCAGCATCCTTGAGTACTGCTGACAGCCAACTTTTGGCAGCAGCATCCTCTTTCGCAAGTGACGTTTACAAACCCATCGTTCGTAAAAACAAAGTTACCGATAACGAAATGCTTTGGGTTGGTCGTATTGTTGTAATGATTGTATCCATTATCTCCGTATTCATCGCAGCAAGTCCTAACTCCGGTTCCATTATGAGCTTGGTAGCAAATGCTTGGGGCGTATTCGGCGCAGCATTTGGTCCTGCAATTATGCTCAGCTTGTTCTGGAAACGCTTCAACTACACTGGCGCATTAGTTGGTATCGTAGTAGGTGCAGTTGTGGACATCGCTTGGTTCACCTACCTGCCCCACCTTGGCATTTACGAAATCATCCCCGGTTTCTTCATCGGTTTTGTGGCAGCAGTAATTGCAACCCTCTGCACTCCTGCTCCTTCCCAAGAAGTTGAAGAACTTTTCGACAAAGCAGTTAACTATCAAGATTAATAATTTCAAAAGTAAAATCTCCCTCGAAAATTTTCGGGGGAGATTTTTTAATTTACTTTAACACTTTTCTTTTTTGGCGCCGTACTCTATTGATGTGTCGCTCAAAATTACCACTTTCAATCAGTTCAGTAAGAACATATTGAATTATCGTAGGCACAGCACAGGCATAGAAGCCAACTTTGTCTTCAAAAACAGGAACTAATGCCTTCGGCAAAACCATATACGCAACCCTTAAAGATGGTGATATGGTTTGAGAAAATGTATTCATATAAATAACATTATCTTCAGTTGCCAAAGAAAACACTGTGGTTTCTACTTTTCTCTCCACTGAGAACTCTGATTCAAAATCATCTTCTATGATGTATCTGCCGTCAGTATTTGCCCAACTGATATACTCTTGCCTCTTAGACATAGATGCACTTACACCACTAGGGAAACTCCGATATGGAGAAATATGCAAAACTTTAGCCTTTGTTTTTTGCAAAGCCGAACTTTCTATACCATCAGAAGTGAGTTTTAATTTTTCAATATTTATCCCTTCTGCTAAATAAACTTGTTCAATCTTTTGGTAGGAAGGATTTTCAATAGCATAAAGACAATCTTTTCCTAAAACTTCCGTCAACAAACCGTAAAGATATTCAGCACCAGAACCAATTATAATTTGTTCCACATCAGCATTAATGCTTCTGCTACGTCCTAAATATTTTCTAATGGCTTCACGAAATTCAACACAACCAAAATTAGGCGAAGGATTTAAAATATCAGCTCCTAAATCAGCAGTAACTTTTCTAATCGTCTTCGCTAAAACAGAAAACGGAAACTTTACTCCAACAGTTTTAGAACCATCACAGGAAATCTCGTGGCGAATAGACTCTTTAGGTGCAGATGCAAAACCATCTTCACCACGAAACCTGATAAAATAACCACTGCGCTGCCTGGCTTCAACATATCCTTCATCACACAATAATGCATAGGCGTGCTCTACTGTAATTGTACTAATTTCAAGTTCTTCCGCTACTATTCTTTTAGACGGCAACTTGCTATTAAACTGATATACTTCATTTATGATATCATCTTTTATTTGGCTATATAATTGTAAGTATGCAGGAACGTGTGTCCCTTTTAAGATTTTATAGTTCATCTGGATATATAAAATTCTCCTAATTTGGTTATTTTAAGATTACAACAATGATTGTATGCTAACATCATCTTAAATTCAAGGAGATGGTATTAAATGAATATAACCAAAGAAAGAGGTACTATTTGGTTATGTATTACAGCTATGTTTATGGCTTTTAACATCGTGCTAAGTTCTTTTGGG
>JAFYMP010000071.1 GCA_017556585.1 Bacteroidaceae bacterium | reverse complement strand
ATGGATAGCCAATCTATTCTACTAACCACATCGGCAGAACTTATAGAAAGAATTGAAAAAGAGGTAGAGATACAACTAAATAAACTACCAAGAAAAGAGATAACAGCAAAATCACTGGAACACAGCCATCTGATTCTGCTTAAGGACGATAGTGAGATAATCAGAATGACAAATATGTATGCGCCTGAACATCTCATCATCCAGACGGACAACTATCTTGAATTGGCAGAACAGATTGTTAATGCAGGTTCGGTATTCCTTGGTGCCTATTCACCGGAAAGCGCAGGCGATTATGCATCCGGAACAAATCACACACTGCCTACAAGTGGTTATGCAAAAGCATATTCGGGAGTTAACCTGGATAGTTTCTTAAGAAAAATAACATTCCAGGAACTAACTAAAGACGGGCTGAATAATCTTGGTCCTACTATAGAGATAATGGCAGCAGGCGAAAGTCTGGATGCACACAAAAATGCAGTAAACATAAGAATCAATTCTTAACACTTATGAAACCATTAGAAAAGTTGGTAAGACCTAACATCTTAAAATTAAAGCCATATTCATCGGCAAGAGATGAATACAAAGGTAAAGTTGCAAATGTATTTCTCGATGCAAACGAAAATCCATTCAACAATCCGTTCGGCAGATATCCTGACCCACTGCAATGGCAACTAAAAGAGCGCATAGCAGAGATAAAGTCAGTCAATGTGGATCAGATTTTTTTAGGAAACGGAAGTGACGAAGCCATTGATGTTCTTTTCAGAATTTTCTGTTGTCCCGGCACTGATAATGTTGTAGCTATAGAACCCACATACGGAATGTACTCAGTATGTGCCGATACCAATGACATAGAGTATCGTCCTGTGCTTTTGAATGATGATTTTCAGCCCGATACTGAAGCTCTGTTCAAAGCTATAGACAACAACACCAAACTACTGTTTTTATGTTCTCCAAACAACCCCACAGGTAACGATTTAAACAGAGAAACTGTAGAAAACATCATAGCTAATTTTGATGGAATTGTGGTTGTAGATGAAGCCTACATAGATTTCTCTGATAACAAGACAATGCTGGAGCAGTTGGAATCTTATCCAAATGTTGTAGTTTTACAAACCTTCTCCAAAGCGTGGGGAATGGCAGGAATCAGACTTGGTATGGCATTTGCTTCGCCAGAAATCATATCATATATGAATAAGGTAAAATACCCATACAATGTAAACATACTTACGCAAACTGCAGCATTGGAACATCTTGCCGATTATGACAAAATAACCAAATGGATAGATACTCTACTGGAAGAACGTACAAAACTTATGGAACGTTTTTCTAAGTTGGCTATCTGCGAAAAGATTTACCCATCTAATGCAAACTTCTTTTTGGCAAAAGTAACCGATGCAGTCAAGATTTACAACTATCTTGTAGATAACGGAATAATAGTTAGAAACAGAAGCCACATATCGCTTTGCGGAAATTCACTAAGAATAACCATAGGTACTCCGGAAGAGAATAACACTCTTATAGAGAGCCTTACAAATATGCCACAACTATGAAGAAAAAAGCATTATTTATAGATCGTGACGGAACTATTGTAGTAGAACCTCCAATAGATTATCAGTTAGATTCTCTTGATAAACTTGAATTTATTCCACAAGTTATTAAAAGCTTGTCATTCATAAAGGAACGTACATCCTTTGAATTTGTCATGGCTACCAATCAAGATGGTCTGGGTACTGAAAGTTTCCCTGAGGAGACATTCTGGCCTTCACACAACCTTATATTAAAGACTCTTCAAGGAGAAGGTATCAGCTTTGACAACATTCTAATAGACAGAAGTTTTCCGGAAGATAATGCACCTACTCGCAAGCCTCGTACAGGTATGTTTGGCCAATACCTTACAGACGAATACGATATGACAGAAAGTTTTGTAATAGGTGACAGGGCTACAGATGTTGAACTTGCAAAGAATTTAGGATGTAAGGCCATCTATTTTTCTGATTCTACAGAGAAACTACCGTCAGATTTGAAACAGGTTTGCGTATTAGCCACAACCGATTGGTGGAAAATTGCCGAATATCTGTTTGCCGGTGAACGCAGTGCTTCTGCAGAACGTTCTACAAAAGAGACATCGATTTTTGTCTCTCTCAATTTAGATGGAAAAGGAACTTGCAACATATCTACAGGCATAGGCTTCTTTGACCACATGCTGGAGCAGATAGGCAGACATGGCGGTATAGATATGGAGATAAAGGTAAAAGGCGACCTGAATGTAGATGAGCACCACACCATAGAAGATACCGGAATAGTTATAGGCGAATGTCTTAAAAAGGCTATAGGCGATAAACGAGGCATAGAACGTTACGGTTATGCTCTACCTATGGACGATTGTATGAGCCAGGTGGTACTGGACTTTGGAGGCCGCCCTTGGTTAATTTGGGATGCAGAATTCAAACGTGAAATGATTGGCGATATGCCTACTGAGATGTTTCTGCATTTCTTTAAATCGTTAAGCGACGCTGCCCAGATGAATCTGAATATAAAAGCGGAAGGCGACAATGAACATCATAAGATTGAGTGCATATTCAAAGCATTTGCACGAGCATTAAAGATGGCTATTCGCAGAGATATATGGAATTATTCTTTACCATCATCTAAAGGAGTTCTGTAAAACAGACCATATATAAAAAAGCAGCCCGAGTACTTGCTATACTCGGGCTACTTTCTTTTTCTAATTATTAGTTGTTTGGTTTATATCCTTCATTCAAACCAGCTATAACTTCTGCTGTTATATCCATGCTTTCGTCAGCCAACATAATGGTGGCCTTGCTAAGAATAAGATTAAAACCCTTCTCCTTATTATACTCTTTTAAGAAAGCATTTACAGCCTGACTAACCTTTTCTGCATTCTTATTGCTCTCTATCATCAGTTCATTGCTGAGTTTAGCCTCTAATTCCTCAAATTCCTGTTGCTTCTTCAACAAACGATTCTGTTCCTGATTTACTCTCTCCTGAGATGAATAAACATTATTCTGTAATTTTCTATTGAAGTCTTCAACATCTTTCTGCAACTTTTCAGCCTCCTCGGTTAAAAGCAAACGACTATTCTCTTCTTTCTTCAACATCTGTTCAGCCAGATCCTGATAAAATAGATATGCTGACAATAGTGAATCAACATCAACATAAGCAATCTTCAAGCCCTGATTAAATGTAGGAGCTTCTGCACTCTCATTCACTGAATTTGCAGCAGGTTTATTTGTGCATTGTGTAAATGCAACCATAGCAAACGCTGCCATAACTGTTACAAAAATTTTATTACACTTCATAATTATATTTTTAATTGTTTCTTTCTTTTACAGCCATTTTGTTCTGCTTTCTTGCTGCTTTATCCTGTGCCTCCACGCAACCTATCTTACGTTTACGCATAGCCGGATTTTTGCCAACGTGAATATTAGGGAACTTTCCGTTTGGTTTAATCCAAATGCTGATAGACAAAAAAGCTACGCCTATCAACAACATTCCTACTACTATCAGCAACAATTTCCACATTCCGACTGCGAAGTTAAACAACTTTGACGAATAATTATTCGATTATTTCATCAAATAACTTAAATTTGAGGTCTAATTGACATTTATTAGCATTATGGATAACAAAAATCGAACAAATATCATTCTTGATATCTTTCAAGAGATATGTAAAATACCTCATCCATCAGGACACGAAGAGGCTATTGGCGAATATCTTATGGAGTTTGCGAAACAGCATAACCTTAAAGCCAAACAAGACAAAGTTGGCAATGTATTAATCAGCAAACCTGCATCTTTAGGTTATGAAGACAGACCTACTGTAATACTGCAATCACACCAAGACATGGTATGCGAAAAAGATGCTACTCTTGACCACGATTTTATGACACAACCACTTGAAACTTACATAGAAGATGGATGGTTAAAGGCTAAAGGCACCACCCTTGGTGCAGACGATGGCATAGGAGTAGCTATGACTTTGGCAATTTTAGCAGATAATGACATAAAACATGGTCCTATAGAAGCATTGTTCACCGTATCGGAAGAGACAGGTTTGGCTGGTGCATCAAATTTGGAGAAAGATATGATTAACGGCAGTATGCTTATAAACCTTGATTCAGAAGACGAAGGAGAGATCTTTATAGGTTGCGCAGGAGGAATTAACTCCACAATAGAGTTCAACTATTCAAAAGAGAATGTACCTGATAACTATTTCTTTATAAAACTATCTGTTGATAGATTACATGGTGGACATTCAGGCGATGATATAGACAAAGGATTTGCAAACGCAAATAAAATTCTGGCACGCTTCATATACAACAGTTTAAAGAAGTACGACATAAAACTATGCAGTTTTAATGGCGGAAACTTACACAACGCAATACCTCGCGATGCAACTGCTGTTATAGCAATTCCAAACAATCATAAAGAGGATATCAGAGTAGATTACAATATCTATGCATCGGATGTTCAAGCTGAATACCATATTACCGAACCGGAAATGGAATTCACTATGGAATCTACAGAAAAGCAGACCACCTGTATAGACAACAATACTGCTAAAAACTTTATCTATGCAATTCACGCTGTTGTAAATGGTGTTTATGCAATGAGTATGGATATGCCTGGATTGGTAGAAACATCAAGTAATTTAGCATCTGTAAGAACTTTAGATAGTACTATTAAAATCATTGCCAGCCATAGAAGTTCAGTAATGTCTGCACTCCATTCTGTACGCGATACTGTAGCTGCAACATTCCTTTTGGCAGGAGCAGATGTTAAACATAACGAAGGATATCCCGGTTGGAAACCAAACCCACAATCGCCGTTACTAAAAACCGCCACAGAAACATATAAAGAGTTATTTGGCAAAGAGCCCAAAGTACGAGCCATACATGCCGGTCTGGAATGTGGTCTATTCCTTTCTGAACATCCACATTTAGATATGATTTCTGTAGGTCCTACACTACGTGGAGTACATTCTCCATCGGAGCGTTTACTTATTGAAACAGTCAATCCTGTATATACTCATTTATTGACTATACTTGAAAGGATACCTGTTAAATAAAAAAAATAGAGAGGTTAAGTAGTGATTTTTAGGTAAACTATTTCATAAATCAAAGAAATATTTGTTCCTTTGCAGTTACAACAAGAAGTATAACCAATTACATCATATAGTTATGAACGATTTCAAAAAATATCTTGGAGCAATTATCATTATCATTGCTGCCATCATTTTGATTTGTAGCTATTTCTGCGGATGGAATAACTACAACTGGGTACAAATAACAGCTATGGGTCTTATGATCTTTGGTCTTGTTTTGTATATCATAATGAATAAGAAAAATTAACGTCAACAAAACTGTTGATAAGAAACGGAGAGAAGCACCCTTCCCTCCGTTTTCTTTTACATGTGCCTCGCGCGCGTACCTTATCTTATAAAAGCAATAAGAACATATTATCAACTAATAATAAAAGTTAAACTTTGGTTAAACAGATTCAATTCTTAAAAGTTTAGTTGCAAATTCATCTATTAAACTATTTCTTTGTACAAGAATCAACTAAAACTTTAAGAGATATGAAAAAGAGTAACGAACTGACTCGTGCAGAACTAGAAATAATGAATGTTCTGTGGGATTTAGAAAAGGGAACTGTCAACGCAGTATTGGAACAACTCCCTAATCCAAAACCCGCATACAACACAGTACTTACATTCTTACGAATACTTAAGGCTAAAGGATACGTTCAGAGCGAGCCTATAGGCAGACAACATTGCTTCTACCCTCTCGTACAACGTAATGAATATGTCAGCCAATCTTTGAAAAATGTAAAGAACAATATCTTCAGAGGTTCTGTATCAAGTTTAGTAAACTTCTTTGTAAAAGAGGAAAAACTATCAGCATCAGAAATTGAAGATCTTATCACTCTAATCAGACAAGAATCAAACATCAACAATAAATAATGGTATGAATGAATTTTTATTATACACCTTTAAGATGTCTATATGTGTAACAGTATTCTATATCTGTTACAAACTTATTGATAGCAAAGATACACTCCATAAAAAGAATCGTATCACACTACTTTCTATACTTGGTTTGTCCTGTATAATTCCATCAATACATATCACAACCGGTATAATTACCGAATATTCAGATAGTATTTCGCACTATCTACCTGCGTTTGATATTACACAGGCCAACACAAACAACTCAAACATCATAGAGTGGAAAGAATTTATTCCGATCATCTATTTGGTAGGTGTAGCAATTCTATTAATAAAACTGATGAAAGATTTACTATTCATTAAACGTCTGATTAAAGAGAGTAAAAAAATAGAAAGAGACGACGATATCATCATTGCAGTTCACAGACAAAATATATCACCTTTTTCGTGGAAAAATTATATTGTAATATCTGAAGCAGATTATAAAAAAGGATCCGATATTGTTATTGCACACGAAGAATCGCATATCAAGATGAAACATTCTCTTGATTTAGTATTAGTCCAATTGTATTCAATCATGACCTGGTACAACCCATTTATATGGTTACTTAAACGAGAACTATCAATCACTCACGAATATGAAGCAGATAGTTTAGTTTTAGATAGAGGCTATAAGCTACACGAATACCAAGAAAGAATAGTAGAAGAAGCTATAGGATTTAAGATAAATACTTTAACTAATAATTTCAATATATGTTCAACTAAAAAACGCCTTAAAATGATGAAGAAAAAAAGAACAAGCAAATGGACAATCTTAAAAGATTTGTACCTGATCCTTACATTAGCATTAATGAGCATTGTATTTTGTGAATGTTCAACACTTAAGAAAATGTCAAAGGAAAATCAAGAGGTTTTAATGGTAGCAGATGATATGCCTGAATTTCCTGGTGGTACTGCAGAATTGATGCAATTTTTAACACGCACCATAGTATATCCAAGTACAGCAAAAGAGAACAAGATTCAGGATAGAGTAATGGTAACTTTTATTATACGCAAAGATGGAAGTATAAGCGATGTAAAAGCAAAAGGGGAATATCCTATACTTAATGAAGAAGCTGAGCGAGTTTTTAAAAGTATGCCAAAATGGATTCCAGGAAAACATGAGGGAAAAGCAGTAAATGTACAATATACTCTTCCAATCAATTTCCGTTTAAACGACTAAACTACACCATCAGATTCAATAAAAGAATAAACCAACTCTTACATTTTGTAACTTTTGTTACGGCAGATTGTTTGTTACGCTGAATCTACTTATTCGGCGTAGCAAACAATTCTACAATATATAAGAATATATACAATTAGACGAAAAAACTAATAATTTTCGTAAATTTTTATAGGTGATAGCTTGACCTAAAGTAATTAGTTGTATATTTGTGCTGATTTTCTTTTTTAATCTACAAACTAATTAACACCTTATGTAATATGAGAATAGCCTTAAGAAATCTATGTGTTGTAGCAGTAACATTTTTGTTTATGTGCTGCAAGGATATGAGTAACAGTCCTATCATTCAGGTGAAAGATGTTAGGGAAGTCGATTACTTAAATAAAACTGGTGAAGTTATAGAAGGTACATTCGTAAGAGAAATAATGGGTGGACGAGGAATAACTGTATGTGATACATTGCTGTTTGCAACTACTTCCAACCCTGAAGGAATGTTAGAAGTTTATAGCACAAATAATCTTCAACATAAATTAGCCTCTTTGTGTAAACGTGGTCGCGCAGAAAATGAAATGTCTTATTTGTCTATGGCACAGGTATATAAGAATGATGATCGTTATTATATGTTGATAGTGGATGCTTATACCCGTTTTTGTGAAATAGATATAACCGAATCATTGGAAAAAGGTTACACCGTAGTAACCCGCACAAAAATGCGACAGTTTTATCAAGCAGGACATTCCATCTTTCTTAACAATGATATAGATTATACATTGGATTATATACCACGTTATGATGATCCAGAAATAGAGGATGATACTAAATATGCACGTGTAAAATATACTTTAGTAAAAGGCGATGAACAAACAGAATTGAAATTCTTTAATGCACCTACACCTGTAGCCGATGAAGGTTTTGTAGATGATCCATACTATGGTAGCGTTCGGAAACATCCGTCAAAGAATATTGTTGTAAATTATTTTTCCTATATGGATTATATATTATTTATGGATTTTGATAAGAATCATAATTTTGTGGTTCATCAGCAAGGTTCAACAACACATGAAGATTTGTATATAAATAAAGAGCCTTGGATTAAAACCTTTACATCTTGTCTTCCAACAGAAGAATATGTGTTCATTTTTTATAGAAACGGAGATTATAGTACTATTATGCGAGAGGAAAATGTATGGTACCCCGAACTGCTTATTTTTGATTGGGAAGGAAACTATTTAAAGGGTTTTAAAATGGATAGAAACAGCAGTTCTTTAGGCTATGATTCTGAACGTAAAATATTATACACCTTTACATCGCAAAAAGAACAACTTTATGCGTATGATTTATCGGGTT
>JAFYMP010000070.1 GCA_017556585.1 Bacteroidaceae bacterium | reverse complement strand
ACGTTCAAACACCACATCCCGGGCTGTGCCATGTTGAAAAACATAACACAAAGCAATCACTACGGTAAATAACATTACCGAAAAGTCTGTCAGATTGAATTTTGCAGAATTCTTAAACATAATAACTACTGTTACTTTCTATTTACTTTCTTACAATTCACATAGCATTGACTCTATTTGAGACTTACATAAATCATACATTGCCTGATTCCTTATAGGATCTCCCAATAAAACAATCTTATGATTCTTATCAATCAAAAAAGCATTATATCCACTTGATAATTTTGTGATGGAGTTTTTCTTTAAATAATCATTATTTGAATCATACACAACCATCACATCTGAAGGGTTCAGCTCGTATAGTGTTAATGCGTATTGTAATTCATCTATAGGTCTAGGGTATGCAACACAAACATACTGAATACTATCTGATTTAAATTGATCCACATACATTTGTGCAGCATTCAAATAATTTGAAAAACATTCAGGACACAAATCTCCATCTATATAAGAAATGATTGTAATTGGTTTGCTAATCTTATAATCCGGTATAAGCGTATCTGATAGAACTTGATATCCTTGCCATGAAAAATCCAGTTTCTTGCCATATTCGCGCATTATTGTGAAACGTAATTTTCCTTTCTCATAAAAAGAACAACTATTTACAAACAATAATGCGCAAATTAGCATAGAATAGTTCAATATCTTACGGAAGTAAACCCGACAAATCGTACTCATAAATTTCTTCTCTAAAGGTTAATGCAAATAGTTTCTTTTGCAATTCGTCATATACAATATGACCAACTCTTCTGTCAAGTTTTATATTGGTAATAAAATTACCTCCCCAATCAAATATTATTATTTCAGTTTTTCTTTTATGCCTGTCCGGTTCGTTCATCGCTTCTTCGCCATGATTATATCCCAATATAACATAATCTTCTGTACCATGTGCTGTTCCTGTAAAATAATACTCACCGGTATCAACATAAGGTTCATCATCGAATGTAGCAGAACCTGTTTGATGTACGGCAAATCTCTTATTGTTTTCCAAATCGAAAAATACTAAATAATCCAACCCTCTAAACATATTAACTATAATGTTCTTAGTAGGATGTTTTTTTATTGTACCTCCATAAGGCATCTCTCGTTTCCGATCTTCCTCAACATAAACTTTTCTTCTAAATATTTTAATTTCCTTATCCTTCTTATTCGGCATTATAACTGAATAGACAATTGGAGGCTGTTTCATTTCTTCGTCAGGATGATACTTATTTCGTAAATACTCAAAACGTTGGTTCAAGTCTTCATTAAGAATAACAGCAGTTCCATGACCAAAAATTATAGGAAAAGCAGTGTTAGAAATTACTGTTTTATTTTGTTTAATAGATTCTGTGATATCAACCTCTTTCATTAAGTAAGGATCATCATATAAAGGAACAAATATATGGTCATCTCTTCTATAAGCTTGATATGCTGCCGAATACACCTTTTTAAATTCATTCCTGGCATTTCCTTTCATGCAGAACTCCCCTAAAGTATCAAGCGTGTTAGAGTTCAAAACCAGTAATTGTGCGTCCGGATTTACCGTTACAACCATTAAAAAAGAATCTATTTGAATTATACCTTCTGCTCCTATGATTTCTGTAACTAATTTACCTTCTATTTCTACACCTTTATTTGAGTAATCAATATCTCTAACTTCGGGTATAAGGTTTGGCCTTTTGTTGCAAGAAAATTGTAATGCAATTATAAATACAATTGCCAATACTTGTATATTATTCCTCATAATTACTACATTTAAGTTTATATTAGTTAATTAAATCTGATAATGGGGCTGACTATTAAATATTTGGAACACACTCTCCAATAGGTCCGAATAAAACAACCTCAAAATAGTAGAATTTTGACTTTTTAGTCAGCCTCATCGTATTCATATAGATTTACTTGGCTGGTCTAACTACAATTTCCCAACAAGTTCCAGTAACACTTTCAGATGCTTTAACTTTATTACAGAAGCCTGACTTACGAACGCTCCATTGTCTTGTTACCAGCGACATTTCTTCATATTCATATGCTGTTTGATATTCAAAATCAACATTTGCTTCGTCATTTGACAAGGCCTCAATATTTGCAAACATCGCTTCATTTGAATAACCAATTGCACGTACACTAAGAATTGTAGCACAAGCCACTACAGCAAAAGTTGCTATAAAAAATTTCAACTTCTTCATAATAATTTTTATTTAGTTTGTGGATAATCAATTATTAACATCGTCTATATCCACTGTTAGAACGATATTAAATTATTGCTCTCTTAATTTGTTTTTTAATTGTTGTATTACTGCATTTTCTAATATTAAGTTATTATTTATATCACAATATAGTGTTTCTTTTACCGCCTTGCAGGGGCTGTACTTTCTACCACCATTCTATCTCTCTGTTTTGCTTTATTATGAACGGCCGTTCATTGATGCCGCGCGTGTAGTTTCTAAGCCACAGCAAGCAGTTGCAGGGCAGATTGTCATAGTGCAGGGTGTTACCCTCTGCCAGCCTGTAACCTAACGATTTCCATCTTTTACCATCCCAACAGAACAATTCGTATTCACAGCCCGGACAGATGTCGTTATCATCGCTTCTGGGCGATACGCTTACGGCACTTATCCTTACTGCCCGTTTCATATCCATTCCCACCCAGTTACCATCCGGCTGTTCTGTCTCAAAGTTAGAGAGTAGGTTATCATCAAAAGCAGAGTCTATGGCATCGGCTTTTGCCGAATAGCAGGCTATGGGTGTACCCATTATGCTACTGCCCGTCTCATCAAAGAACTTCAGTTCTGCTATACTGCCGTATGTGCCACCGGCAGAGAGATAACGCCAGTAACGGTACGGCTTATCTGCTTGCAGGGGTATTTTGTACGGTATGGCAGTGGTATCTATGGTGAAGAGTGTTACGGCATCACTGAAATCGGGACGGTTTGCACACTGTATCTCTGCACCAAGAATACGTCTTCTCATATCCACCACATTGTAAGATTCATAGTACTTACGGCGCAGTTCCATGCTTACTGTTTCTATATTCTCTGCTATATCCACATACTCTACCCTGCCGTCTTTATGCAGCAGGAAGGGACGGCTTATGGGGACAAGCCCGGTACCATCATACCCCAATGCCATATACAGCATATTACGTCCCATCTTCTTAAAACATGCCTTTCCCCATTTCATACGTCCAAAATCCAGTATGT
>JAFYMP010000069.1 GCA_017556585.1 Bacteroidaceae bacterium | reverse complement strand
ATTTTTGGTCCTAAGTTCAACAACCACATCAGGGAAGCTTCTAACTTTTCTGCAGAACATGCCATTCCATTAGTACTTCCTATCAGTTCTAATGCAGACGATGTTTACAACAACCCATACGTATTCCAGCTTAACACTCCTCAGAGTTATTTCATGCAGGAGATCTATGACCATTTCCTGCTTCAGTTCCCTAAATCTAAGGTTATAATTTTAGATGCTGAAGAGTATAAGAAGAACGATTTTATAGATGGTTTCAAGTTAAGTTTGAACGATGCCAACATTCCACACATTACCATGCCTATAGATACAGGTGCACAGATGTATATTGATTCTTTGGACGCTGAACGCCAGAATATATTTGTTATAAATTCAAGTTCAAGCGCTCCATTGACAGATATATTGCCGGTATTACAGCTGGTTAACAGAAACAAACCGGAAGGAATTCAAACACATCTGTTCGGCTATCCTGAATACCAGATATACGCAGCAAACAATTTGGAAGAGTTTTATGAAATTGACACTTGGTTCTATTCTTGGTTCTACACCAATAACACCCTTCCTGAAGCAGAAGCATTCAATTCCAAATTCCGCAAGGCATTTAGCAGACAGATGATGATAAGCTACCCAAGTTTCGCTTCTTACGGTTATGATATGGCCTATTACTTCTTAAAAGGTTTAGCAACATTTGGTACCGATTTCAGTAATCACTTAGACGAAATTGAAACCACTCCCGTTCAGATGGGTTTCAAGTTTGAACGTGTCAACAATTGGGGCGGATTTATAAATCGCAAGGTATTCTTTGTACATCTGTCAAATGATTACAAAGTAACAAAAATAGACTTTGACAAATGAAACAGATAAAGTTTGCAGTTATTATAGCACTACTATTGGCAGTAGTTCCTGCCAAAGCACAGGTAGGCGACCTGAGAAATGAATTCTCTGTAGGTTTTGCAGGTGGTGCAGGAACCAGCAGTGTATCTTTTGTTCCTACAATAAAGCAAACTTTCAGTCCCGGCATTACAGGTGGTTTAGTACTTAGATATACATCTGAAAAGTATTTCTGGTTAGTTAGTGCCACACAACTTGAAGTAAACTTTTCACAGCGAGGCTGGACAGAGCTTATAGAAGATGGTTCGGGCAATGAATATACCCGTGTAATCAATTATGTAGAGATACCATTCCTTACCCATCTTGGAGTAGGACGTGAATACCGCGGATTCCAAGGTTACCTGAATATGGGACCACAGATAGGCTTTTCATTAGGCGATAAAGAATACTACGGAGGCAAACTACCATGGGATGTTACCCACAGACCTAATAATGTAGTTGAACAGTACGGAAAAGCGCTTGATAAGAAATTCGAATATGGTATAACCGGAGGTATTGGAGTTGAACTAAAAACCGGAATAGGCACATTCGGTCTGGAAGGCAGATATTACTTTGGTCTATCAGACATATTCAACAATTCCAAAAAAGACTATTTTGCACGCTCCGCAAACAGCACAATATCTGTTCGCGCAGCATATATGTTCTCAGTAACCAGATAAAAAAAAAGAGAGACTTTAATCAGTCTCTCAATCTAAATCCGCTTGCTCTTGCTATTATATCGGCTTCTGCTTTCTGCACTCCGTGAAATGTCATATAGCAAAATATAAGTGATATCAACGGGAATGATGCTGCCCATAATGGTATAAACGACGCATCACCTTTTGCCAGAAGCACATAAACCACATATATAATATAGTAGCCTATCAATAACAGCGATATAAAAACAATCAATCTTTTCTGTAATACAAAGTTTCTAAATCCGGATAGAAGCAATTCAAACAGTGCTACTGCCAATGCCGCAATCTGAAGTACAGCCAAAGCCCACATTCCCGCTCCGTGAGTACCCTCTATATAATTAATTCGAAAATTGGTTAGCAAAGCAGTTGCTCCCTCTTCGTTTGAAAACTGGCCAACCGGCAAAAACAATCCCACTAACAGCAATATACAAATTACTGAAAGCCATATCTGATGTACGTATTTCTCTATATTCATAATCGGTATAATAAAGGCCTCTCTACATATAAATACAGAGAAGCCCTATAAGTTACTGTTTACAATTAAAAATTGTCTTTCTCCTTAACAGGATTACGGAAATATACCTTTCCTTCTATAAACTCCTGAGCTGCAATAAGAGTTGGTTTTGGAAGACGTTCGTAGTAACGTGAGATATCAATCTGTTCTCTGTTTTCGAACATCTCTTCCAGATTATCAGTAGAACTACTAAACTCTTCAAGCTTCTGTTTCAGTTCATCCTTCATCTCTACAGCAATCTGATTTGAACGTTTACCTATGATAGATACACTTTCATAGATATTGTTTGTCTCTTTTACATAATCAACCAAGTCGCGAGTAACGGTGTTGGTTGGAGCATTGGTCTTTTTAAAATCCATATTGTTGTTATTAATCGTTTACATATTTTGTTGCCTTCTGAAACATTTTTTCCGCATCCTTCATAAAAGCGCTCTCCGGAAATTCGTTCTTGAATGCATAATATTCATCTATAGAATCTCTATATCTGTCCTCTTTCTTTTCCAAAACACTCTCTTCTGCCATTTGGAACTTTGCCTTAAGCACCAAGAAAGAGAAATCTTCTCTATATTTTGACGATGGGAAATCCAAAAGTGCATTCTGAGCAACAATAACGCAAGCTTCGTAGTTATTACCCAAATAGTTTCCCATATTGAAATATAATGTCGCAGTCTTTAGCTCTTTTTCTGCCAAACGATCGTACATAGTGAAAATCATTTCCTCTGCTTCTGCACGATGAGTACTTCTGGGATAACCCTCAACAAACACCTGCAACTCCTCTATGGCCTGATATGTGCTTGTAGGGTCTAAACGAGGATCCGGGGTATCTAAGAAAAGGCTCTTACCACAATAAAAACGGCTCTGTTCAGAATAGACTCCGTTAGGATATGTCATATAGCAGTTCTTATAGTACTGTGCCGCAGAAATATAGTCAGACAGATTATAGTAGCTACTAGCCAACATATATACCACCTCTTCTGCCTGCGACGTGCCTCGTAACATTATCACACACTCTTCAAGTATAGTACTGGCGTTGGTATATTTACCCTCTACATAAAGCGACTTTGCAAGATTATACTTTGCGTTGTAATCTGACGCTTTCATTATCTTGTTATAGCCTGAACATCCGCCCAATACAACTGTGCAGAGAAGCAAAAATAGTATGTTCAACTTTATTCTTTTCATTTCAATCGGCAAAGTTACTCATAAAGTGCGAAAAAACAACCATCAAAATGCAATTAAATGTTACGTTTTGTTATAGAAGCTGGGCTTTATGGCTATAATGAAAAATATAAGTAATTTTGCAGTCTATGGATTTCAAACTTGTTTCACCATACAAACCTACCGGAGACCAACCGGAAGCCATCAAGCAACTGACCGAAGGAATTAAGAGCGGAGCAGCTGCTCAGACCCTGCTTGGCGTAACAGGCTCCGGAAAAACATTTACCATTGCCAATGTAATTAAGAACATAGGCAAACCAACGTTGGTGCTTAGTCACAACAAGACATTGGCAGCCCAATTGTATAGTGAATTCAAAAGTTTTTTTCCGGAAAATGCCGTTGAATACTACGTATCTTACTACGATTATTATCAGCCGGAAGCATATATTCCATCTACTGATACATATATAGAGAAAGATTTGGCTATCAATGATGAGATAGACAAACTACGACTGTCTGCAACATCATCACTGCTTTCCGGCAGAAAAGATGTAATAGTTGTTTCATCTGTATCATGCATATACGGCATGGGAAATCCTGCCGATTTCTACAACAACGTAATTCAGATAAAAAGAGGTGATAGAATAGACCGCAACCGTTTCCTGATGAAGTTGGTAGATAGCCTGTACACCAGAAACGACATAGAACTTTCACGTGGCTGTTTCCGCGTAAAAGGCGATAATGTAGATATAAATTTAGCTTACAACGACATAGCTCTGCGCGTTCAGTTTTGGGACGACGAAATAGATTCTATAGAAGAATTCGATGTACTGACAGGTGAACGCATAGAACGCTACGAAGAGTATAATATCTACCCTGCCAATCTCTTTATGACCACCAAAGAGAGCCAGATAAATGCCATCAGACGTATTCAGGACGATCTGGTTGCTCAGGTAGAGTATTTCAAAGAGATAGGCAAAAATTTAGAGGCCAAACGATTACAAGAGCGCGTGGAATACGATATGGAGATGATAAAGGAGCTTGGTCACTGTTCCGGAATAGAGAACTACTCACGCTATTTTGATGGCAGGGAAGCAGGAACACGTCCCTATTGTCTGCTTGATTTCTTTCCAAAAGATTTCCTTATGGTAATTGACGAAAGCCACGTCAGTGTACCACAAATTCACGCAATGTATGGTGGTGACAAAGCCAGAAAGACAAATCTGGTAGAGTACGGTTTCCGTCTGCCTGCCGCATTAGACAACAGACCTCTTAAATTTGAAGAGTTCAAGGAACTAACCAACCAAACCATATACGTAAGTGCCACCCCTGCCGATTACGAACTGAAAGAGAGTAATGGAATTATAGTGGACCAGGTAATTCGTCCTACAGGTCTTTTGGACCCGGAAATTGTAGTACGTCCCAGCAAAAATCAGATAGACGATTTAATGGAAGAGATTGCTGTTCGCATAGAACGCGATGAACGTATCTTAGTAACTACACTTACCAAACGTATGGCAGAAGAACTTACAGATTATCTACTGAAAAATGGCGTACGTTGTAACTACATTCACAGCGATGTAGAGACTATGGAGCGCATTCAGATAATGTCCGACCTGCGTGCCGGCCTATACGATGTGATGGTGGGTGTTAATCTGTTGCGTGAAGGTTTAGACCTGCCGGAAGTATCGCTTGTAGCCATAATAGATGCAGACAAAGAGGGATTCTTACGCGACCATCGTTCTCTTACGCAGACTGCCGGACGTGCAGCGCGTAATGTCAATGGCAAGGTAATTCTCTATGCCGATAAGATTACAGAGAGCATGCGCCTTACGATGAACGAAACCAAGCGCAGAAGAGAAAAACAGATGGCATACAACAGAGAGCACGGCATTACTCCTCAACAGATTGAAAAGGCCATCAACACATCACCATTGGCAGAACTGAGCAAAAAAGATAACACTACTACTAAAGAGAGAAAAGAGTATTCTATTCCATCTGTTCATCAGAGTGTGGCAGATCCTGTTACAAAATATATGACACCTCAACAGCTTGATAAGGCTATAGCTAATACCAAACGCCTGATGCAAGCAGCGGCTGCCAAGATGGATTTTCTGGAAGCCGCCCAATATCGTGATGAGATGTTCAAATTAGAGACTCTTAAAGCGGAGCTTGTTAATTAGTGTAATACTTCCGCTTTTTAATACAATTATCTATTTTAAATCGAATTTTAATATCACTGGATTCCCATTGTTGTTCTCATATAATTGCACAATCTTTTCTGATAAATCCGATTTGTCTATATTACTTAATCTTTCATCTTTTGAGATATGTTGATATAGTAAAAAATAGTGATTATTTGCAGCGCATTCAGGAT
>JAFYMP010000068.1 GCA_017556585.1 Bacteroidaceae bacterium | reverse complement strand
TGTGCGCAGTGTGCTGTATGCAATGCCTACACCTAAGAAAGAGCGTAGTAAGGCGCTATATACAGTACTTAAAACGCAGGCAGACTATAAGTGCTATGAACCATTGGAGTCAGATTCCTTAATGTTAGAAGCTACAGCATATTATGGCACCGGGAAGAAAGATTATTACGCAGCATTGGCATATTATACATTAGGTTGTGTATATGATGAAAAAGGAAATGATATTGCCGCTTTAGAAGCATATCTGAAAGCAAAAGATCTGTTCCCCGATACTTTAATACGTTATTATGCGTTGACGGAACAGAATCTGGGGTTGAGTTATCATAAAAAGGCTATGTATGATGAGGCTGTAGAAGAATTTGAAAATTGTCAAAAGAATGCATGTGCTTTATTTGATTATACTACTGCTGCAAACATGGACTTTAGAAAGGCAAAGGTATATTCAAATAGAGGCGAATATAAGCGAGCAAAAGAACTTTATAAACAAGCTCTAAATAATGATTATTTATCTGACTTTTGTGTTGAAGAATCTTATTACCAATTAGCTGCAATATTCTATTATAATGATAACCAAGTTGATTCTGCACTCCATTATTTAAATTGTAATTTAAGAGGAAACTCAACATCAAAAGAGGCATCATATTCGCTGAAGGCTGATATATATAAAGATAGTGAAATGATAGATTCTGCTATGTCTTACTATTTGAAGGCATTGGATAGTGGCGAAGAGCTTTATACAATTTGTTCTGTTTACGAAGATTTATCGGAAATTTATGCTTTAAAAGGTAATTATACAGAGTCTTCTAAATATATGTCGTTGCATAATGAAATGTTGGATTCTATATATTCATTGAGAAATTCTACAGATGTTTCAGATGTTATGTATGAACATGCTAAAACGCTGCTCCAAAACGATATGAATCATTTTAGGACTTTGGTAATTGTTATTGCCGTTACGACTGCTTTAATTATTCTGTTTATTTTAATTATAGTTATCCAAAAGCGAGCAAAAGAGACTTTGAAATATTATATAAAGCTTAATGAGGATTTAAGTAGAGAGAAAATAGGTGCTATTTCATATGAATCGTCAAAAGATGAAGTATTTGATTATTGTAACAAATTATTTGCAAATACACCTTCATATCAGATTTTAAAGGATCTGTCAGAAGATACTAAGATAGATGCTAAGACAAGACGTGTAATAGAACACGATTTAGAAGTTTCTTATGTGGAACTAAAGATGTATTTTCAACGACAAAATGTCTATTTTAGTAATACTGAGTTTTATTTTTATTTATTGGAAAAATTGGAAATAAAATTGGTGAATATAATAGATATTGTGGCAATAAGTAATACCAGTAAAAGAGTTTATAGGAATAGAATTGAGGAAAAAATTGCGGTTGTAGAGTAAATTGTTGAAAAAAAACTTTATAAAGTGTGTTAATAGATTAGATTATTAGCCACTTTATGAGTAATTTTGCGCTCTGTTTATTGAATTTAATGATGAAAAATAATATACGGAAGCCAAATTACTTATTTTCAATCAGTTGGGAAGTTTGTAATAAAGTTGGTGGAATATATACAGTTCTTTCCACACAAGCAAAAACACTTCAAGAACGTACTGATGCGACATTGGTCTATATAGGGCCGTTGTTTGTTGATTATAACAACAATCCTCTTTTTATAGAAGATGATAAGATTTTTGCAGATTGGCAGAAAAATGTCTTTGAAACAGAGGGGATGGTGGTAAAGGTTGGTAGATGGAATATTCCCGGAAAGCCATTAGCTTTTTTGGTGGATTCTACACCTTATTATAAATATAAGAACGATATTTACAGTCAGGCTTGGGATCTGTTTCAGGTGGATTCTCTGCATTCATACGGAGATTACGATGAAGCCTCTATGTTTTCATACGCTGCAGCTATGGCTGTTAAGAGTTTCTACAATTTTTATCTGAATGAAGATAGTACTGTAATATATCATGCTCATGAATGGATGACAGGTTTGGGCGCTCTGTTCATTAAGCATTTTATTCCACAAGTAGCTACATTGTTTACTACACATGCCACTTCTATAGGTAGATCTATATGTGGTAATAACAAACAGCTATACGAATATTTTGAAGGTTACAATGGTGACCAGATGGCTTGTGAACTGAATATGGAGTCAAAACATTCCATAGAAAAGCAGACAGCTCATAGAGTGGATTGTTTTACTACTGTTAGTGATTTGACTGCGCGTGAATGTACTCAGCTTTTGGATAAGACTCCGGATGTTGTTACAGTGAATGGTTTTGAGAATGGCTTTCTGCCATCAACACCGGCGCAGTTTGATAAAAAACGTAAGGCTGCAAGAAAAAAACTGCTTTCTGTTGCTAACAGACTGACAGGTGCTACTTTTGCAGATGATACTACGATAGTAGGCATAGGCGGACGTTATGAGTTCCGAAACAAGGGACTTGATCTGTTTATTGAATCGCTTAAACAGTTGCGCGATGATGAACGCATATCCGGTCATAATGTTTTAGCATATATAAATGTTCCGGGATGGGTACAGGAACCCAGAATGGATTTACAGGAGAGATTGTCTTCTAAAACTAAGTGTGTAGAGCAACTTGTAACTCCGGTTATTACTCACTGGTTGCATAATATGCGCGATGACAGATTGTTGAATGCCATTGCGGCTGCCGGTTTCAGAAACGAAAAGAATGATAATATTAAAGTTATATTGGTGCCTTGCTATTTGGATGGTAAGGATGGTATATTTAATATGTCATACTACGATTTGTTGATAGGACAGGATTTGGCACTATATCCGTCGTATTATGAACCTTGGGGTTATACCCCGTTAGAGAGTGCTGCTTTTCACGTACCAACAATCACTACCGATTTGGCCGGGTTTGGTCTGTGGGTGAACAGTATTAAAAAGAGATATGCGATGCTTAAAGATGGTGTTGAGGTGGTACATCGTACTGACAACAACTACATAGAAGCAGCGTTACAGATAAAAGAGGCTATGATATACTGGTTACAGTTGTCGGCTGAAAAGAGAGAGAAAATTCGTGATGCAGCAAGTGCAATAGCAGAAAAAGCCTTGTGGACCAATTTTATAACTTATTATGAAAAGGCCTACAAGATAGCTGTAACTAAGAGTAAAAAGAAGTAACACTATATTAATATTTTAAAAAAGTAAGATGAAAATTCAAGCTAGTAAAGCAAATGTGCCGAATTGGCGTGAGATTATTGTTAAGCCCAGCGTTCCTGAGGCATTAGGAAAGTTGGAAGAGATGGCTCGTAATATCTGGTGGGTTTGGAACCAGGATTGCAAGAATTTGTTTAGGGATATAGACCCTGAACTATGGTCAAAGGTTGGCCATAACCCGGTGTTGATGCTGGAAAGAATTAATTATGAAAGATTAGAGGAACTGTCACAGGATTCAGCTCTTTTGGAGAAAATGAATTCTGTATATGACAAATTCCGTGCTTATATAGATACAAAACCAAATGCAAACCGTCCGTCAGTGGCATATTTCTGTATGGAATATGGTTTGACACACGTTCTTAAGATTTATTCAGGTGGTCTTGGTGTATTGGCTGGTGACTATTTGAAAGAGGCTTCTGATAGTAATGTTGATATGTGTGCGGTAGGTTTCTTGTATCGTCACGGTTACTTTACACAGAGCCTTTCAATGGATGGACAGCAGATTGCAAACTATGAAGCCCAAAACTTCCAGAGTCTTCCAATAGACAGAGTAATGGATGCTAACGGACAGCCTCTCACTGTAGCTGTTCCATTTATCAATTATACTGTTTATGCCTCTGTTTGGCGTGTAAACGTAGGTAGAGTGCCTTTGTATCTGCTTGATACTGATAATGAAATGAATAGCGAATACGATCGTCCTATTACATCTCAGTTGTATGGTGGCGATTGGGAAAATCGTTTGAAACAGGAGATTCTTTTGGGTATAGGCGGTATGCTTACTTTAGAGGCTCTTGGCATAAAGAAAGATATCTATCATTGCAACGAAGGTCATGCAGCTTTGTGTAACCTTTACAGACTGACATCTTATATTAAACAGGGATTGTCATTCAACCAAGCTATGGAGGTGGTTCGTGCATCTTCACTCTACACTGTTCATACTCCTGTACCTGCAGGTCACGACTATTTTGACGAAGGTCTGTTTGGTAAATATATGAGTGGCTATGCACAGCAGTTGGGTATTAGCTGGAATGAGTTGATGGATATGGGTAGAACTAACCCGGGCGATGCTAACGAACGTTTCTGTATGTCAACATTTGCTTGTAACACTTGTCAAGAGGTTAACGGTGTAAGCTGGTTGCACGGTGAGGTTTCAAAAGATATGTTCTCAGGTATATGGAAGGGTTATTATCCACAGGAAAGTCATGTTGGTTATGTAACAAATGGTGTTCACATGCCTACTTGGGCTGCTTCTGAATGGACTTCACTATATGCTAAGTATTTCGATAAGAACTTTATGAGCGATCAGTCAAACCAGAATATCTGGGAGGCTATCTATAATGTTCCTGATAAGGTGGTTTGGGATACTCACAAGCAACTGAAGGAGAAATTGGTTGAATATATTCGTAACTCTTTCCGCGAAACTTGGTTGAAGAACCAGGGAGATCCTTCAAGAATTGTCTCTTTGATGCAGAAGATCAATCCAAATGCTCTGATTATTGGTTTCGGTCGTCGTTTTGCTACATACAAGCGTGCGCATCTGTTGTTTACCGATTTGGATCGTTTGGCTAAGATTGTTAATAATCCTGAATATCCTGTTCAGTTCTTGTTTACCGGTAAGGCTCATCCACATGATGGCGCAGGTCAGGGACTTATAAAGAAGATTATTGATATTTCACGCCGTCCGGAGTTCTTGGGTAAGATTATCTTCCTGGAAAACTACGATATGCGTTTAGCTCGTCGTCTTGTTTCTGGTGTTGATATTTGGTTGAATACCCCAACTCGTCCACTTGAGGCATCTGGTACATCTGGTGAAAAGGCTCTGATGAATGGTGTTGTAAACTTCTCAGTGCTTGATGGTTGGTGGTACGAAGGTTATCGTAAGGGTGCCGGTTGGGCATTGACCGATAAACGTACTTATCAGAATCAGGCTTATCAGGATCAGTTGGATGCTGCTACTATCTATAGCTTGCTTGAAAACGAAATAGTTCCTCTCTATTACTCACAGAACGAAGAGGGTTTGTCTGAAGAGTGGGTTAAGGTTATGAAGAATTCAATGGCTCAGATAGCTCCTCACTACACAATGAAACGTCAGTTGGACGATTATTATGATAAGTTCTACTGCAAGATGGCAAATCGTGCAAAAGATCTTATGCAGAATAATTTTGCAAAAGCAAAGGAGATTGCATTGTGGAAAGAGATTGTGGCAGAGCGTTGGGATTCTATAGAGATAGTTTCTTCTGAAAAGAGCGAATGTATTCAGCAGGGGCAGTTTGAAAGCGGTAAACCATATAAAGTTAGATATGTGGTTGACGAAAAGGGACTGGAAGATGCTGTAGGTATAGAAATGGTTACTGTTGCAAATGTTGATGGTAAGGAGAAGATTGTAAGCGTAGAACCATTGAATTTGGTTAAGCGTGAAGGTAATCTCTATACATTTGAATGTACTGCCAAAAACGATGAGGCCGGTCAGTTCAAAGTTTGCTACAGAATGTATCCAAAGAATGCAGAACTGCCTCATAGACAGGACTTCTGCTATGTTAAGTGGTTTTATTGATTAAGACTAATTATATTGATAGTAATTGACCGGTTGGTGTTTTCCAATCGGTCAATTATTTTTTTTAGAGGTAGCTATAACTATAAAAAAATAGAGTAGGGCACATTGGCACTCTACTCTATATATGTATTGATTTGTTTATGTTGGTTACTTCAAGTATTTCTGCAATGCTTCTTCTACAGCTGAGCCACGAAGATTCTTTTCTATAATCACACCTTCTTTATTTACAAGGTATGTAGTAGGGATGGTCATAACTCCATAAAGAGTTGCAGGCCCTGTTTCTGAATCATCGTCTAAAAGCTGAATCCAAGACATTTTTTCTTCTGCTACAGCATTCTCCCAATCACTTCTGTTTGCATCTACAGATACGCTGACAATCTCAAAGCCTTTAGAATGCCATTTTGCGTATGCCTCTTTCAGAGTAGGGATTTCTCTGCGACATGGACCACACCAGCTTGCCCAGAAATCTATGAGAACCAATTCGTTCTTTGCTACGTAATCAGAAAGCTTAACTTTCTTGCCATCGGCACCAAGCATTTCAGCTTCAAAATCGATGTATTTGTTACCGATTGTCAGGTTAATCTGACTTTTTACATAATCTGAAAGTGCAACAAAACTTTCGTTTGTACCAAATACAGGTTCCATCTTTACGATGAATTCCATAAGTTCTTCAGGTTCAAACATATCGTAAGATTCTAATAGCTGCTGTAAACCGAATACATTGTCTGTGTTGTTTAGAATACTTGCTCTAATTATGTCTATGAATTCATACTGAAGTTCTTCCATTTTTTTGTATGCAGATTCCATGTCTGCTTCCGTTTCTGCACGTTGCATTTCCATTTCAATAGCAGTAGCGCGTTCGTTCATTTCAGTACTCTTGTCATAGAATATCTGGAACTGTTCGTTTACGTATGTTCCGCTTACATTCTGCATTCCATTGGCATATTCAATTTTAATGTTGCCTGGTTCAAGGAAGAATGTGCATGAATTTGACTGAATACCATCTACTGAGAATGAGAGCATTGCAACTTGACAAGTATCGGTCTTTCCGCTAAATGAGAAAGATTCTCCAGATACTTTGGTTGAGTCCATTATGGCTAATTCACCATCTTCTATGTGGAAAAGCATAATGGTAGCATCGTCTGCAATACCATATATCTTACCGTTTACTTTATAGCTGTTACTACTGCAAGCAGTGAACAATAAAGTTACCAATGATAATAAAAATAACTTTTTCATATTCTTTATCTATTTAATTACGTACTGTGAACTGATTGATTCATTTGTTATTACGCGATTGATGGTTTCAGCAAACATTTCCGCAACTGAAATCTGTTTCAGCTTTTTACAAGGTATTGGGTTCTTGTAAGGTATGCTGTTGGTAAATACAATCTCCTCTAATTGTGATTCATCAACGCGAATAGGAGCATTACCACTCATTACACAGTGTGAAGCTATGGCGCGAACGGATTTTGCACCTGCCTCTTTCATTACATCGGCAGCTTTACAGATAGTACCTGCGGTATCTACTATATCGTCTATTACAATTACGTTTTTGCCTGCTACATCGCCAATGATTTTGATATCATCTACTACGTTGGCGCGTGAACGTGTCTTTTGGCAGAGTACCAATGGCACGTCAAGGTATTTTGCGTATGCGCTGGCGCGTTTACTTCCACCTACGTCGGGAGCTGCAATAACAAGTTCATCAAGTTTTAAGCTTTCAATGTATGGCACAAATACCATTGATGCATATAGATGATCTACCGGTACATTGAAGAAACCCTGTATCTGATCTGCGTGCAGGTCCATTGTGATAAGGCGGTCTATGCCTGCAGTGCTAAGTAAATCGGCTACTAATTTGGCACCTATTGATACACGTGGCTTATCTTTTCTATCTTGTCTGGCCCAACCAAAATAGGGGATAACTGCGTTGATGCTTTTTGCTGAGGCGCGTTTTGCAGCATCTACCATCAATAACAGTTCCATCAGATTGTCAGATGAAGGATAAGTGGATTGTACCAGGAATACATCGGCGCCACGGATAGACTCTTCGTAAGAGACTGCAAACTCACCGTCGGCGAAATGTGTAACATTCATCTGTCCAAGTGGACACTTAAGATGATCACATATCTCTTTTGCTAAGTACATTGTATTTGTACCGCAGAAGACAAGGAAATAATTTCTTAAATCCATACAGAAAACTTGTTGTTTATAGTTCTTTTAAATAAGGTATGCAAAGGTACTACTTTTAACCTTATTCGGACTATAATAAACGAAGTAATTTTTACTTTTGATAAGCAATTTTTATTTGCTTACTCTATCGGGGTTGTTATCTACGAAATCTGCCCAACTTTTAGATGATGATTTTCTGCCTGTTTTCAACTTGGTTGCTTTAGTGTTTGAATTTTCATAAATAGGATTGCTTATCTGTATAAAATGACAATAGGCAGCACCTAATGCATCGGTTGCATCAAGGAATTTAGGCATATCTTCTTTGTTTATATTTAATAAATTCTGAAGCATATAAGCTACCTGTTCTTTGCTGGACGAACCATTGCCTGTAATAGCCATCTTTATTTTTAGCGGAGCATATTCGGTTATGGGAATGCTGTGGTTTATGGCAGCTGCCATAGCTACTCCCTGAGCACGTCCCAATTTAAGCATTGATTGTACGTTTTTTCCAAAGAATGGAGATTCAATGGCAACTTCATCCGGAAGAAACGAATCTATTATGCCTGTTACACGTTGAAAGATTTTACCAAGTCGCAGATACATGTCACCCTCTTTGCGCAGGTCTATTATACCCATTGCAATCATCTCTGCCTTGTTGCCTGTGACTTTGATTATTCCGTAACCCATTACGTTAGTTCCGGGGTCTATGCCCATTATGATTTTTTCTTTTATGGGTTTCATTTGCGGATTTTCGGAATGTTGGGGATTTTCAGTGGAGCATACGAGAATCGAACTCGTCACCTTTTGACTGCCAGTCAAACGCTCTAGCCAGATGAGCTAATGCCCCGTGTTTATTTTCGTCTGCAAATATACAACATCAGTTAGAAATCCGGTCAATTTTAAGCAAAAATATTGTTATTCAAAGAATGATTGTATAAAGACTAATGTCATGAAACCAAAAAGCAAGGCGTAGGTGGCTCTTTTCTGATAACCGTGAGCATGGGTTTCCGGTATCATTTCATCGCTTACAACGTAGAGCATTGCGCCTCCGGCAAAGGCTAACATTACAGGAAGAAGCATTTGTGATATGGCACCCATACCATAACCTATCCAAACACCTGCAATCTCTAACATACCTATTGCCAATGAGATTATGAGTGTGCGCATTCTGCTGACTCCTGCCATAAGAAGAGGGGATATAATAACCATACCTTCCGGAACATTTTGCTGAGCTATACCGAATGTTACCGACCAGGCGGCACTACTGTCTGTTTCGTTAAAACCTACTCCGGCAGCTATTCCTTCCGGTAATTTGTGCAGGGCTATGGCAAGTACAAACAGAAGGACTTTGTTTAGATTTGAGTTATTGGCATGTTGTTCAGGTTCTAATCCGGTTATGGCGTGCAAGTGTGGTGTTAATGCATCCAATACATTCAGGAATAAAGCACCTATAATAACTCCTATAGCTATAGTCCACCAACCACCTGTTCCGGCTCCTTCTACTGCCGGAAGTATAAGCCCTACTGTCGATGCGGCTAACATAACTCCGGCGCAATAGCCCATAATTGTGTCGTGAGCCTTGTGGGAAAGGTTTTTAAAAAACAGACCTATAAGGGATCCTATAATTGATGCTCCACATAGTCCTATGGCGCTAATCCAAACTTCATTCATAACTTTAGTACACAAATTTGGTGTAAAGTTACACATTCTTTTTTTGAGATAGGTAAAAATAGTGTTATCTTCACCGCAAAATATGTGAATTATGATAGAGAAAATGATGGAGAGACGTTCTGTACGTCATTATACCAATGATAAGGTATGTAAAACCGATGTAGAAGAGATTTTGAAATGTGGTATTTACAGTCCTAATGCACTTAATGCACAGGGATGGGAGATACGTGTGCTAACAAATGATGCCAAGATAGATGAGGCAAGAAAGCTATTTAAAAAGGCTATGCCGGAACGTGCAGAAGAGCCTGCTATAAGCCATGCTTTTCCAAATGCACCGGTTTATATTTTTATTGCAAACGATACTGCATCGCCATATTCGGAAAAGGATTGCGGTATTTTGGCTGCTACTATTACATACGCAGCTTGGGCTAAAGGTTTGGGCACTTTGATTATGGGCAGTACTGCTAACTATTATAATAGTATTCCTGATTTGAAGAGTTATCTTGAAGAACTGAACTTTTCTGACGGATATAAATTGCAGTTGGTTATAGCTTTAGGTTATCCGGCTGAGACTCCTGAGGTTAAACCTCGCGATTTCTCCAAAATCTGTTGGATAGAATAGTCTTTGATAATTTGGATGATTATTGCTAATTTTGCACACATTTAAAACTTAAAATATGAATAAGGTAGCGGAAAACCCTTTAAAAAACCGCACAATCAACCATCCTTACGCGTTAATGGTTGTTTCTGCGGTATTTGTGACATTGTATTTAGTGGCAAATATTATGGCTGTCAAAATTATTGGTTTGGGCAGATGGTTCTATTTTGACGCAGGAACACTAACCTTTCCTTTGGCCTATATGTTGGGTGATGTACTTACAGAAGTTTGGGGTTTTAAGACGGCTAAGCGTGTTATTTGGCTTACTTTTTTCTGTAATGTATTGATGGTGATATGTACGCAGTTAGCTGTTTGGTTTCCATCGCCCGATTATCTTGAAACAACAGCTAAAGCTTATAATACGATATTTACGTACGTGCCCAGAATAGTGGTAGCTTCGCTGGTGGGCTTCTTGTTAGGAGAACTTTCAAATGCTTGGTTTATGGATAAAATAAAACAGAAAACCAAAGGAAAACGTATGTGGGTGCGTACCATAGGTAGTTCTGCAATAGCATATTGGTTCGATACACTGCCTTTTGTACTTATAGCTTTTCTTGGAGTAGTGTCTGCCAGAGAACTTTTGTTGATGATAGCGTTGCAATATGTGGTGAAGCTTTTAATTGAGGTGGTTTTTGGTACTCCTATGTTTTATGCAACAATACATTTCCTGCGTAAGCATTTCATGAAAACTGGTTGGTGATGAATAGATATGCTGTTATAGATTCAAAGCTGAAAAGGGAATTTGTACTGCTACAAGGTAGCGGTTGCAGATGGAAGAAGTGCTTGTTCTGTGATTACCATAAAGATTTAAGTGATAATGCTTTATCTGTAAATAGTGAAGTGTTGCAAAAAGTGACCGGAGTGCATGGTGTGCTTGATGTAATTAACTCAGGTTCTGCAATGGAACTTGATAAAGGAACAATAGAGATTTTGCAACAGGTGGTGAAAGAGAAGCATATTCACACTTTATGGTTCGAGGCTCATTATATGTATAGACACAAATTAGCTGCTTTTGCAAAACTGTTTGAACCTGCTGTAGTTAAATTTCGTTGCGGAGTGGAAACTTTTAATACTGCTTTACGCAACAAGTGGCAGAAAGGAATACCCGAAAACGTTCAGCCGGAAGATATTGCACGCTATTTTAAGGGCGTGTGCTTGTTGTGCTGTACAGAGGGGGAGGATAAAGAACATATAATTGAAGATATCAGGATAGCTGATAACTTGTTTGAATATTTTAGTGTAAATATTTTTTGTAATAATACCACCTCTGTAAAACAAGATAAAGAGTTGACTGCTTGGTTTGTGCAAAATGTATATCAGCAGATAAAAGATAATCCAAAGATTGAAATCCTTTTAGAAAATACAGAACTCGGAGTAGGTTGATACAGTCATTCTTGTTATAATTATCGCTTTAAATAATAAAAACGATATAACATGATGAATTTAATCAATTTTAAAACTGTAGTTGAGCGGTGGGCTTTAGATAAGCGTCCCTACGTGAAGCAATCCACATTTGCGGCTTACTCGTTGATAATAGAAAATCATTTGTTACCTTTCTTTGGTGAAAATGTAGAAATAACAGAAGAGATGGTGCAGGATTTTGTGCTTATGAAATTAGCGAATGGGTTAAGCCAAAAATCTGTGAAAGATATGATAGTTGTTCTTAAAATGGTGTTTCGCTTTGGCGTGAAAAACGGCTATTGGGTGCATAAGGAGATTAGTGTGCGTTTTCCCATAGATCATTGTAAGCAGGAGGTTGAAGTGTTTACCAGAATTGATCAACGCAAGATAATGGATTATGTAAAGGGTGATTTTTCATATAAGAATTTAGGTATTTTTATTTGTTTGAGTGCAGGTCTAAGAATAGGAGAGGTCTGTGCTCTTACTTGGAATGATATTGATGTGAAAAATGAAACGATAACTGTTTGTAAAACAATTCAAAGGGTCTGTTTCTCTAAAGTTGACGAAAAGGGTACTAAACTGATAGTTGATACACCAAAGACTAATAATTCATTTAGGGTGATACCAATGTCTAAAGAATTGCTTAAACTGGTTAGGCCTATTAAAAAGGTGTGTAGAGGGTCTTATTATGTCTTGACAAATTCTGTCAATCCTACAGAACCACGTACATACAGGAATTATTATAAAAAACTTCTTACAAAGATAGGGGTGCCCATATTGAAATTTCACTGCTTGAGACATAGTTTTGCAACGCGTTGCATAGAGAGTAAATGTGATTATAAAACCGTAAGCGTTTTATTGGGACATTCCAATATAAGTACTACTTTGAATCTATATGTACATCCAAATATGGAGCAGAAAAAGCGCTGTATAGAGCAGATGTGCAGAACGTTGGGGTAGCCTTTTTTGTGTAAATCCGAACCTGCTCATTTAATAGGGTAGGTTCGGATTATATTTGGTTATAGTTTGTCTAAAATCTCAGCAAGAGTCTCTATCTCTTGGTCTGTAGTGGTCCATCCTGTAACAAAACGGACAGTAGTTTCTTCTTTTCCTCGTGGCCCCCATAGTTCAAAGCTTACATTAGGCATAAGTTGGTCTATTATGTGGTTTGGTAAGCATATAAATTGTTGATTTGTAGGAGAATCAGCGGCGATTTTATATCCTTTTGATTTGAAGATTTCTCTTATGCGAATAGCCTTATTTACTACCTGTAAACCTATGTCTTCGTATAAATTGTCCTCAAAAAGAGCCTCAAATTGCACTCCAAGCAATCTGCCTTTGGCAAGTAGAGCTCCGTGCTGTTTGATAAGCGGGAAAAAGTTCTTTAGAAGAGTGGGGTTTGTTATAACCACGGCTTCTCCAAACAGTGTTCCAACCTTTGTTCCTCCTATATAGAAAACATCGGCCAAAGCTGCAATATCTTTTAGTGTGACGCTACCATTTTCTGCAGCCAAACCGTATGCTAATCTGGCACCGTCTATGTATAGAGGTATTTGGTATTTATTGCATATATCACTTATCTCTTTTAATTCTTCATAGCTATACACTGTGCCATATTCAGTTGGGAAAGATATATACAACATACCCGGTGCTACCATGTGTTCATAGGTGTCGTCATTGTAGAAATTTTCTATATATTCTTTTAATTCACTTGCCCAAATCTTTCCTTCGTGTTGAGGCAGGGTAAGTATTTTATGTCCTGATGCCTCTATTGCTCCGGCTTCGTGTACATTTATATGTCCGCTCTCTGCTGCAAGTACTCCTTGGTGTTTGGCCAATAGACCATCTATAACAGTGGCATTGGTTTGTGTACCACCTGTCAGGAAATAGACTCTTGCGTCTGGTTTACCACATGCATCTTTAATAAGTTCTGCTGCATGTTTAGTGTAATCGTCGCTTCCATAACCAACTGTTTGTAAATGGTTTGTCTTTAAGAGGCGTTCCATTACTTTAGGGTGCGCCCCTGCCATATAATCAGAATCAAAGTATATCATAATAACCTTCTATTATTTGGCTGTAAAGATACGTGAAATTTTGCGAAAGAAAGCAATATGAGATTTGTTTATTAAACTATCATTATTACCTTTGCATTCATAAAAAGGAAGTACATATTAGTTTTATTAACCAATTAAACAGTTAGAACTATGTTAAGTGAAAAATTAAAGAATGCTATTAACGAGCAGATAAATGCAGAGTTATGGTCAGCTTATTTATATTTATCCATGTCTATGGATGCAGAAGCTAAAGGGTATAAAGGGGTTGCCAATTGGTTTTTTGTGCAGTGGCAGGAAGAGCAGGATCATGCAAGAATCTTTATGAACTATCTGAATTCAAGAGATGAAAAAGTGGAACTAAAACCTATCAAGGAGGTGCCGGTAGCGTGGAATTCTGTTTTGGAAATGTTCCAGGAAACATTAAAACACGAAAAGGTAGTTACAAGCCTTATCAATAATTTGGCCGCTATTGCAGCAGAGGATAGAGATTTTGCTTCCTCTAATATGCTGATATGGTTTATTGACGAACAGATAGAAGAAGAGGAGAATGCACGCGATATGATATTTGCTGCAGAATCTGTTGAGGGCGATAAGTACGGCATGTATCAGTTGGATAAAGAGCTTGCAGCACGTACTTATACACAAGCTTCACCACTTGCAACAAGTGCAGAATAATTCAAGATAGAATAGAGTATCTAAAAGTCTGTCATAAAATAGGTGGCAGACTTTTTTTGTATTCTCTTTATTTGTTACTACTTTTACGAAATGAAATTATTGTTGAACAAAATACTAACTAATTTATGAAAAAATCTTTTCTGTTTTTATTGACATTGCTGATAGTAATGGCTGTATCTGCTCAGGAACTTACGTTTAAAAGTCCTGATAATAGGACTATAGTGAATTTTAAGTTGAATGGAGGAATTGCTTGCTACTCTGTTAGTTATGATGGCAAAATAATGTTGGACGAATCGCCATTGGGTTTGGTGACTAATACAGGAGATTTTACTAAAGGACTGGTGTATGACGGTTACAAAACAAATACAATTAAAAACTCTTATTCGCTTAACAGAAGTAAGGTTTCAAAAGTTGATTATGTTGCAAATGAACAGAGAGTGGATTTGAAGAATTCAAAAAACACACCTTTCAGTATTGTATTCAGAATCAGCAATAACAATGTGGCTTTTCGTTATGAACTGCCAAAATCGGGTGAAACAGGCAGTGTAAGAGTGTTGTCAGAGAGTACAGGTTTTGATTTTCCATCATATACAACTACTTTCCTTACCCCTCAAAGTCATGCTATGATAGGTTGGAAACGCACTAAACCAAGCTATGAAGAGGAGTATAGAGCAGACGCTCCTATGACAACCAGATCTCAATATGGTCACGGCTATACATTCCCGGGATTGTTCAGAATAGGTGACGATGGTTGGGTTTTGGTAAGTGAAACAGGTGTAAGCAGTAACTATTGTGGTTCACGTCTAAGTGATATGAAGGATGATGGTCTTTACACTATAGAATATCCTATGATGGAAGAAAATAATGGTAATGGTACTGTAGAACCGGCCGTTTCTCTTCCGGGCGCTACTCCATGGAGAACAATCACAGTAGGTGCTACATTGGAACCTATTGTAGAGACAACAGCTCCGTGGGAGAATGTTGAACCACTGTATGAAACAAAGCATGACTATAAATTTGGTAAGGGTACCTGGAGCTGGATAGTATGGCAGGACAATAGTATCAATCTGGCAGATCAGAAGAAATATGTGGATTTGGCTTCCGAAATGGGATTCCAGTACACTTTGGTAGATAACTGGTGGGATACAAAAATAGGCAAAGAGGGGATTGAAGAGTTGGTTAAGTATGCTCGTTCAAAGAATGTGGAGATATTCTTATGGTATAGTTCAAGTGGTAACTGGAACGATATTGAGCAAGGTCCTATAAATATAATGAGCAATCCTATAAAGCGCAAAGAGTATATGCGCTGGATGAACGAGATAGGTGTAAAAGGTATTAAGGTAGATTTCTTTGGTGGTGATAAGCAGGTAACAATGGCGCACTATGAAGCTATTTTAAGTGATGCCGATGATAATGGTCTGATGGTTATTTTCCACGGATGTACATTGCCTCGCGGTTGGGAACGTATGTATCCAAACTATGTGGGTAGTGAAGCCGTTTTGGCGTCGGAAAATATGGTATTTGGCCAACGTGCATGCGATATGGCTGCTTTTAACGCTACTCTGCATCCGTTTATCCGCAACACTGTGGGTTGTATGGAGTTTGGCGGAACATTCCTGAGCAGACGTCTGTCAAAAGGAAATACAAGCGGTACCATAAGAAAGACTACCGATTGTGCAGAGTTGGCTACAGCTGTATTGTTCCAGAATCCTATTCAGAATTTTGCTCTTGCTCCTGAAAACCTGAATCCGGTGGAAGAAAACGGAGCGCCTATAGTAAGTCTGGACTTTATGCGTGAAGTACCAACTACTTGGGATGAGACTCAGTATATAGCAGGTTATCCTGGCAAATATGTTGTATTGGCACGTCGTTCCGGCGATAAGTGGTACATAGCAGGTATCAATGCAGAAAAGGAGCCAATAGAATTGACATTGAATATTCCAATGTTGCAAAAAGGCGATGTAGTGGAACTCTACTCAGATGATAAGAAGAGCAGAGAGCCGATGAAATCTGATTTGAAGATAAAGAAAAATGGCGAAGTAAAACTTACTTTGCTGACTGATGGAGGATTTATAATTGTAAAATAATTTTGAAATGATAAAGATGTTACTGGCGCAATCGATAAGCGAACAGGATATTTTGGCTGCCGATTCTATTGCTGCAGAAAAAATGAAGCAAACAGTGGAGATGTTAAAGGGTATGTCTGTAGAAGATGCATTCTCTTTCATCTTGAAAAGTGCTGTTGATTTTGCTTGGGATATATTCATTGCCATACTTATATTTCTCGTAGGCAGATGGATTATTAGATATATAGATAAGATATTAAATAAGGTTTTTGTTCGCAAGGAGGTTGAAGTTTCGCTTGCCGGTTTTATCCGTTCCTTTGTGAAGGGCGCTTTATATATAGTGCTTATAATTACTCTTATAAAGAAGGTGGGAGTAGATACTTCGTCATTTGTGGCTCTGCTTGCATCGGCAGGTGTGGCTATAGGTATGGCTCTCAGTGGCACGTTCCAGAATTTTGCAGGTGGAATACTTATTCTGTTGTTACGTCCGTTTAAAGTAGGTGATTATATCTTGACACAGGGTTTTGAAGGTACTGTTAAAGAGATTAGGTTGTTTAATACATTGATGAGTACCACCGATAATAAACAGATAACAATTCCGAATTCCAATATTATAAACAACGTAATCAATAATTCGTCTGCCGAGACACGTCGTAGAATAGACTTAAATGTCACAATATCGTACGGCGATGATTATGATGTGGCTCGTGCAGCGTTGCTTGATATAGTGAATGCGGATAGTCGTATTGAACAAGACCCTAATCCTCCATACATAGCTTTATCGTCTCTTGGCGATAGTGCTGTGAATGTATTGGTTCGTGTTTGGGTACCCAGTTCGGAGTATTGGAGTGTTTACCATGGTCTGAATGAGAAGATATATAAACAACTACCTGAAAAGGGGATTCACTTCCCATTCCCACAACTCGATGTCCGCATCACCCAATAAATATTAACTTCTAAAACCAAGAATTATGTCAACAAACATTGATATAGCTGCTAATTTTATAAATAATTATAATGAATCGTACTTTCATTGGTTAGAAGATACTATTCAAGAATCTCTGTCTGATGAGCAGATAATAGAAAAGTTCAAGATTTATGAGCCATTTTGGAATGAAGAAGATATTCGTTTTATAGAATGGGCATTGTATTATTTTAAGTTGATAGGACGTAGAAATTGGTTTGAAGAATTTAAAACAGAGGAAACGGAATCAGAACCGGAATCTTCTTCTGATAATGAAGACGATGATGATGGGCATACCATTGAGAGCGATGATTTTGATAGATTGTTAGATCAGTTTATTAGAGAACAACTTGAAGGTGATGATGATTCTAAAGAGAGCAAAGCTTCAAGTAAATTTGATATTTTTGATTCGTCTGCTTCAGGTAATGATATAAATTGTGTCGATGTTAAGCTGATAGCTAATAGTGATTCCGTTTGTAAAATAGATGATAGTTATAATGAGCCTGAAGTAATAGCATTATTTAAGAATGAGCGTTTTATTCACTTAGAGGCTGTGATTTCAGTTGGGGATTCGTATAATGACGGAATGGAAATTTTTATTCAGAATTATCGTTGTCATACTATTCTCAGTAATATTATTACACTAAAAGGAATTAGAAAAAACAAGGGGAATATCAAACTAACTTTTGATACAGAGAGTCTTTTTCCAAAGCATGCAACAATGGTTGATAAGTTGCATATATCAATTAGAAGACTTGATACCTACGAACTGATATATGACAGGGATAAATCAGTGGTGTGTGCTAATTCTGTATTTGATACTCTGCATATAGAGCGTATGGCGTTTTTCCCCTCTCAGAATGATTCAGATGCTTATAATTGTAATACTGTAACCGGATATATCGGTTTCAAGAAAGAACAGACACTACAGGTTAATGCTCATTGTTATTTAGCTTCTAAGGTTGGTATTGCTATTAGGGATTATGATTTTTACTATTGCTTGTATGATCAAACCGGAAAATTAGTAGAAAGAACTCGAGCTCAATATTTAGAGGATTATAATACCAAATTGACTGCTGTTTATTATGGATTCGCTCCTAAAATTGGCAGCAATTGGTTGGATGGTAGATATAAGGTTGAACTAACTGCATTTGGTAAATCTGTTGTATTAGCATCTTTCAGTGTAGGTGCACATTCTCTGGAGGGCGAGGTTGATGTACCACAGATGTTGTCAATGTTGAGAGCTAGTTTTTTAGTTGATAGTTCAAACGATAAGGCTTTAGACAGATTAGACCTAATGATTGGTTTAAGCAGTGTAAAAGAGAAGATTAAGCAATTGAGTAGATTGTCCACACTTGCTGTAAAACGTAAAGAGATGGGGCTGCCTGTTAAAGGTACTTCACTTCATGCTCGTTTTGTTGGTAATCCTGGAACTGGAAAAACAACCGTTGCAGAGATTATAGGTCAGCTTTATAAAGAATTAGGATTGTTAAGCAGTGGACACGTAGTACGTGTAGAGCGCAAGAATTTAGTGGGGCGTTATTATGATAGCGAACTACGAGCTACTGAACAAGCTATTGAGAGTGCACAGGGTGGTGTGTTGTTTATAGATGAGGCTTACACTTTGTATGTGCCCGATGATCCAAGAGATCCCGGAAAACATGTGTTAGAGGCATTGTTAACAGCCCTTTCAGATGAAAAACGCAGAGATTGGATGCTTGTTTTGGCTGGCTATCCTGACGAGATAGAGTTTATGCTAAATGCCAACCCGGGTATTAAATCGCGTGTGAATGAAACATTCTTCTTTGACGATTACAATGTGGATGAATTGATGCAGATTGCCGATCTCTATTGTAAACGTAATAAATATAAGATGTCAGTTGATGTACGTAAACATCTAAAATCTGTTGTAACAAGAGATTATGGTGCACGTGATAAGAACTTTGGTAATGCACGTTATATAAATAATCTGATGGAGCAAACTATTGTTGCAAATATGGCACATCGTATTAGCAGAATAGAAAATCCTACAAAATTACAACTGCAAACCATTGAAGTAGAAGATATACCAAGCATCCGAAAGGAGAAGACGAAATCTAAAGGAATGGATGGGCTGAATGAAATGGTGGGGCTTTCCAATCTTAAATGCAGTATATCTCAACATTTAAATATGGTGAAGATGGCAAATCTGCGTATGAAACGCGGGTTGCATACGCAGATGCCACCATTGCACATGGTCTTTACAGGAAATCCCGGAACAGGTAAGACTACTGTAGCAGACTTTTTAGGTGAAATATATGCCTCTATGGGATTACTCTCAAAAGGTGATGTTATTTGCGTAGAGAAGAGTGATTTGGTTGGAGCTCACGTGGGTGAAACTGAGCGTAAAATGAAATCTATTTTGAATAGAGCCAAAGGTAATATTCTTTTCATTGATGAAGCATATCAATTATGTCCTAAAGATGATCAGAATGATTTTGGTAAAAATGTAATAGATTCGTTACTTACCACTCTATCAAACGACAAAGTGGATATGATAGTTATTTTAGCAGGTTATCCTAAGGATATGGAGCGCCTGTTGGATATGAATGATGGGTTGCGTTCCAGATTCCCATATACATTCCATTTTGAAGATTATTCGGTGGAAGAATTACATAAAATAGCGCTACAACGGGCACAGGCCGATAATTATTGCTTTACAAAGAAAGCGGAAAAATTACTTTATTTGCTTATAAAGCGTGAAGTGTTGCGTAAACGTTCATCGTTTGGCAATGCTCGTTATGTAACTCGTCTATTATCGTCAGAAATACTTCCTCGTATGGCAACACGTCTCTCTAACGAGGTAAGAGAACTAAACAAACGTCAGCTGCAAACTATTATTGCTGCAGACATTCCTATTACAGAAGAAGAGGCAAAGCGCGTTGAAAAAGGAGGATTTGATGATGACGCAATTGATGCTGCATTGGTAAAACTGGATAGTCTTGTAGGCCAAATTAAGGTTAAAAAAGCGATACACAATTTTGTGGATATAGCGCGTTACCTTAATTCTAAAGGAGAGAAATTTGTAGGTAGAGGTTTGTTGAAATGGAATTTCGTAGGTAATACAGGAACCGGTAAAACTTATGTTGCTGAAATTCTTGCCGATATACTAAAGGCAATGAATCTGTTGGATAAAGGCAATTTGGTTGAAGTTCGTGGGGAACAAATTTTTAATGTCTCGGAATATCAGTGCGACCAAGTGTTGAAACAAGCTATGGAGCGTTCCAGACACGGACTGCTTTTCATTGATGGTGATGCTCCGGAGTTCCGTAATATGAATGAATATAGAATGACAAGTGAGCAATTGCGTATAAAGCTTATGTCATTAGTACCTGAGGTTGGTGGGCAGGGAGCTTTGGTAATTGCAGAATGCAATTCACCACGTCAGACTGTAGCTAATTCACTAACCATTAATGGAATATATGATTTTGATCATACTTTCTTCTTTGATGATTATACTTCCGATGAATTGTTTGAGATTCTGTGTAGGCGTTTGGCTAAACATAAGGTTAAGTTTACACCGGAAGCAGAAGCAAAGATTCGTGAGTATATAGAGTTGTTGTGCTCAAACAGAAACCTTTCGTTTGCGAATGCTCGTACAATGAAACATTTGGCTCGAACTATTTACGAACAGGTTATATTGCGTGCCAGTAGAGATGAACAATCTCCACGTAATAAAGTGTTATTAGAAGATGTGGAGAGCTATTCCTGGAAACAACCTCGCAGAATCGGGTATTGAAAAAAGAATTGTGAAAATATAATCAAATTAGCGGTAGTTTTTAAAGAGGTTGAGGTTTTGTCTACTCGCTAATGGTAATTTAAATTTGTAGAACCTCCATTGAGCTTATGGATTTATTATGTAATCGTTCAATATTTATAGTTCCTTTTACTTTTGACAATGAAGTGGAAGTAAGAAGGATTATTGAATCATCGGATTCTATTTGGCGGGAAGCCAATATAGATGTGGAAAAGAATGTCTTGTATCCGCATATTCAGGATTATCTTCAAGCCAATGCAAGTGTAAAAACTCGTAATAATGATGAAAGGCGTGTCATTTTTCAGGAACAGGATTATCGTGTTTATTCATTGAAAAGGGCTTTCATGTGTGAAGAGAACTCACAGTTACATAAAGTTTTGAAGGCTTGGGAATTTTTTACTAGTCAACAATTCAAGTTTTCTAAGGTTGAATCATCATTTTGCATTGATGTCAACCGACAAGAAAACGTTAATAATCGTATGATGAATGTTGATGGTATGGATGATGAACTTTTCCATCCCACATTATTATTGTGGCCATATGCGCATGTTGGAATACTGCTATTTTCTGTTCAAATAACAAAGAAGGAGGGATTTGTAGCTATTGATGATTTGATGACTTTCAATTATTTGTTTAGAAAGACTGACAAGAATGCGACAGAGTGTCAATTCCCATTTGATGTGATGGCCAACAAATTAAAGAATCTATCTTCTTCTAAAGATATAGGAGCGGGTATAGACGGTATTAAGTCATTTGAAGAAAATTTGAATAATGTATTGGATTTATACGATTTTCCTAAAACGAATCTTGTATCCATTATAACTTCTAGCTGTTATGAAGATTTTTATGGATTACGAAAGGATGTTTTATCGTATGAGAAGAAAATGACTGGTAAAGAACAGAATAAGGAAGATTCTAAATTGAAAGTAAAATATCTTGAAAAGAAAAATAAACTGAATGAACTGTTTGAAAATATAAATGCCAAGCTACTTGAACTGAATGAAAATGAAGTTCGTATGGATGATATTACAGAAATTCCAACTTGGAATTCTACTCTGTTACTTACTTCCTTTTTCTTGCGAGGTCTTTATGCAAGAGGAAATAGAGACCAATCAAAAGTGAGGTTATTCAATAAATTGCGAATGCATGTATTTACTTATTTTCAATTACCGGAAGTTGAAATATTGAATAATCGTGAAGATGTATTACTCGATTTTATGCGAATTGCTCATGGAGAAAACAGTAAATACAATTTGATAATAGAAAATGGGGGTTCCTCCAAACAATATATTCAACCTTTTAGAAATGTATGGTTTGCTTCTACGGTAGAAGGATGTGCTATTATGACTTTAATGCCTCAGGAAGCAGGAACTAATATTGCTAAAATACCTAATGAATTCTCTTTCTTCAAGGATTATGAAAACACGATAGAAAAAAGATATTTATGGATATATATTTGGGTATTATTGCAACGCCATTCCCAACTCTATTGGATTGATTATTTGACACAAATAAATGTTTTAGAGGGCAATAGGAATTATTCGTTGGATGTTCAAGAAGTACAAGATGTTATCCTAAAAATACAGAAAATTAAGGTAAGTAGTTACTTTACAGATATATCAGATTATACGCATCATAATCGTTTTTATCAACTCTGTAAAGATAGTCTTTGTATAGGTGAACACTTTACAGAGATTGAAGAAAAATTACTGCCTTTGCATGAGATGATTCGTTCTCTTAAAGATGAAAAGGAAAACAAGGAGAACGATCGTCGTGATGCTTTCTTTGGGATTGTTGTGGCATGTTTTGCTATCGTTTCTGTCGCTTATGATGGATTGTCATATTATGAGGATTATGTAGTAAACAATGCAGATGGGAACTGGAATGTCAAGCCTGTGTTATTGGTTGTGTTATTGATAGTTTTGGTAATTATATCTTGGTTTGCTGCTAATTGGATTGCAAGAATAATCAAATGGATTAGAAGAAAAAAATAAAAGAATATACTATATGCAAAGTAAATCATTAGAAAATAAACCTATTTTCGCTGCCTATCTGAATATGGCTCGGCAAAATGCTTTTGAAACATTATGCCATATCTCCAAATTGATGGGCATAGAAGTGGATGGTGCCGAAAAAGAGAAGGAAAACAGACTTTGGGAAATGAAAGTAGTGAAAGAACTCTCTGTTGAAGAAATAAAGAGTGAACGCAAGCTGAAACTTATAAAGTTGTTTCATTCCCATTTCCCTTTCTTAAAACCGATTATCAATGTGGAACAACGTTATCCGAACGGTTATATTCCTACAGAATTGGATGAAGAACCTAACCAAGAACAGATAGTAAAGGAGTTGTCCACAAAGATAGTATCTGCTTCTCCTTTGAAATATTATGCAATTTTGGAGAATATGTTTCGTTTGCTGAATGCTTTGCGTAATGAATATACACATGCCAGTCCCGAAGAGGTTCCTTTGCCGGAGAAAAAGAAATTGCATGAAAATGTAGTGCGTTATGCTTATAATTGTTTGGATGGAGGCAGACGTGTAGTGAAGCAAAGATTTGGTAATTTTGAACTTCCGGCTGATAAGGACGTATTTGCTTTCTTGACAGACATGAATGTGCGGTATGACAAGGTGAAGATACCGGGAAAATTTAAAATTATAAAGAAAAAAGGAAAAGAACAGAAAGTACAGGAATCAAAATTTGTAGAGAAAAGTGATTTCCCTTATCGAATGAAGGATGAACAGGGTATCTTGTCCGATGTAGGTATTTTGTTGTTTGTATGTTTGTTCTTGCACAAGAAATATATCTCCATGTTTATGGATAAGGTGAAACCTTATAGAGAGGGTGCAGATGCAGTAGAACAGAAAGTCTTGTTGGAGACCTTTTCTGTTTTCCGTATCCGATTGCCCAAAGAACGATACGACAGCGAGCGTCCGGATTATGCTTTGGGCTTGGATATGCTGAACGAACTTCAGAAGTGTCCGAAAGAGCTTTATGAAACTTTTGCGGAAAGCGATAAAGCCAAGTTCCGTGTGCCCATTAAATCGACTTCAGAGGATGTAGTGATGGACGATGGTGTAATCGTAGAAAATGGAGAGGTGCTACAGATACGTGTACAAGACCGTTTCCCGACAATGGCTCTACGGTATATCGACCAGACACAAGCATTTCCGAAGATTCGTTTCCAGGTTTCATTGGGGCATTATCGCTATAGTTTCTATGACAAGCGGTGTATAGACAGTAAGGAGGAAGACCGTGTCCGTGTGCTGCAGAAAGAAATCAACGGATTCGGTCGTTTGAATGAAATAGAATTGAAGCGAAAGGAAAAGTATGGCTCTTACATCCGTACCAATGACAAGGTTCGACAGGATACGGCAGAGAGTGAACCATATATTACCGATTGTCGTGCCAATTATGTATTCAATGGCAATCGCATTGGTTTCCTTTTCTTCGATAAGGAATTGGGGCGTACGGAAATAAAATCCATGAATACCAATGAGGATAAGGAAATCATGTACATCCCGGAACTGGTATTTGATAAGGATTTGGCAAATGGAAGCAAGAAAGAAGGAACGAATGCCGTTTGTGTTCCTCCTGTAGCATGGTTGAGTACCTATGAGTTGCCGGCATTGATGTTCCATCATCATTTGTGTCAGAAATTAAATATAGCCAGTCCCGACAAGAAGATTTCGAAAAATCCTACAGAATATGTCATCATACAATGTATAAAGACCTATTATCGTTTCTTCAATGATGTAAAGGAAGGACGATTGCATCCGGGTATGGTTAAGGATAAAGACTCTCTGGCTTCCTTGATACGGAAAGATTATGATCCTCTTCAACTGAAAGACATTCCGATGAAACTGGTGGATTATTTGTTGAATCAAAAGGTGAACATGGAGAAAGTCTTCAAGGAATGTGCTGAAGAACGGATGGAAAAGATGTTGAAGGGTACGGAAGTCCGTTTGAAGATGTTCAAGGAAGAACGGAAGTCAATAGGTTCCAAAGACAATAAATTCGGAAAAAAGGGATATGTGGATATCCGCCCGGGCAAGTTGGCCGATTATTTGGCCAAGGATATGTTGATGTTCCAACCGGTGGATAAGGATAATAAAAATAAGGTTACCGGATTGAACTTCCAGGTGATACAGGCATCCTTGGCTATATATGACAAGACTTGGGAAGAACTACGTGCAATCTTTGAGAATGCCCACTTGATTAACCAAAAGAATACCACTCTGAATCATCCGTTTTTAGGTAACTTGTTTGCATCGAAGAAGAAACCATTGAATACGATGGATTTCTATGAACATTATCTTGAGGAAAAAATCAACTATTTGAGGAGAAGATTGGTAAAAGGAACATTTTCGGATGCATTCTTGCATCGGAATCGTATGAAATGGCAGAAGCGTGATGAGGCTTATTACAAGGCATTGGCAGGTCGTTATTTGGAAGAACTATCGAAGGGTAACCGGACAAACCTGAAAGCCATAGAACTACCTCGTGGCTTGTTCGAAAGAAACATTGTGGAAATATTGAAGAATGTTTATGCCGATGAATCCAAACAGACATATACAAAGGATTTGGCCGCTTTTGTCAAAGAGCAGATGTTTGCTTACGAAAAAGGCGAACAACTACCGTATAATACTTCGTTCTTTATTTCCGCTTACTTTACCTATGTGTTGACAGACAAGGTTCAACCGTTCTATGTTTCTACTTCCAATACATACAAGCGAACCTATAAATTCTTCAATATGATAAACAACGTGACTAAGCGAAATGCTTTGGTTGCCCAATATTATACGCAAGAAGAATTTAAGGAATTAAGAAAGAAGTACAAACTTACAGGGAAGCCTGATGCAAAATTGGCACAATATAAAAAAGATGCTTTTGATAAAGAAAAGAAGAAACCGGAATTTCGTGGAAAGTCGAATGAAGAAATAAGGAATATTATCGATTCCCGATTGAGGAAATATCATTATGAATACGATGATAACGAACGGGCTATCCGTCGTTTTATGGTGCAGGACATCTTGGTATTCTTGATGGCAAAGGAATTGTTGTTGAAGAATATTAGTAAGGATGATGTAAAAGGAAAAACAAGAGACAAGATAAAGCAATACAAACTCCAGAATATCAATCCGACTTCGGATACCGGTAATATCCTTTCACTTTCCATTCCGTTTAGCTTGACACTGACCTTGAAGGATGGAAGCACCCGTACCATCACTCAACAGGAATTGAAACTGAAAAACTATGGCGATTTCTTCCGTTTTGTGTACGACGAACGTTTGGCTACATTGCTTTCTCAAACCAAGAGTGTAGAAATCAATCGGGACGATTTGGAAAAGGAATTGTTGCACTACGACTTGCAGCGAACTAAAATATTCGGCTGGGTACATGCCATGGAGAATTATTTGTTCAAGCAACATCCGGAGTTGGGAGAAAAGGATAAGATGGAGGAAGGTTCTCATTATTATTATGCACAAAAGGTAAAAAATAAAAAGACAGGGGTAGAAGAAATTCAATATTCGCCTATCCGTCAAAATTTCCGTGCGATGTTGAACGTTACTGGAAATATTCCATCCCAACATTTGGAAGCGATGGTAGAAATACGAAATTCATTCTGTCACAATCATTATGTGAAGAATTTGAATTTTGGAAGGTATCAATCTGCAGATATCCCCAAACTTGCGGATGCATTGGAACTGATATTAAAGGATTTGGTGAAACAACATAGTAAGAAATAGCCTTTCGTTTGGAGAGGTATGACAACACTTATATTCGTATACCCCGGAAAATCCAGCCATGTTGTAGAAGCCTTTCATTTGGAGAGGTATGACAACTACTACATGAACTCTGTCTCCTTTAACATAGAGAGAGTTGTAGAAGCCTTTCATTTGGAGAGGTATGACAACTACTACATGAACTCTGTCTCCTTTAACATAGAGAGAGTTGTAGAAGCCTTTCATTTGGAGAGGTATGACAACTTTTTTTTTAGAGATGAAGGTGCCGTTTGGTGAAGTCTGTTGTAGAAGCCTTTCATTTGGAGAGGTATGACAACTTTCTAGGTTTAGCATGCAATAACCTCGAAAGGTCTTGTTGTAGAAGCCTTTCATTTGGAGAGGTATGACAACTTTTTAAGAAACCTTTAAAGCTAAAACGGGACGAACGTGTTGTAGAAGCCTTTCATTTGGAGAGGTATGACAACCCGAATAGTATATAGCCCCAGATGAAGAAGAGTCTGTTGTAGAAGCCTTTCATTTGGAGAGGTATGACAACTGCTAGCATAGTTGGTGTTGTTATGCATAACATTAGTTGTAGAAGCCTTTCATTTGGAGAGGTATGACAACATCAGGCAAAGGTTTACAGAGTTTTTCCATAAAAGTTGTAGAAGTCTTTCGTTTGGAGAGGTATGACAACTAACTACGCTGTGATTGCCCTTAACTGTCATCTATAGTTGTAGAAGCCTTTCGTTTGGAGAGGTATGACAACACTTATTGGAATACGGAGTAAGGATTCTGAGAAAAACATTATCTTTCCCCCAATAAATTCATAAATCGAATGAGACCTAAACGAATTATATTGATACGTCACGGAGAATCTTCTGCTAATGTTGACAGGTATCTTTTTGGACAGATACCTGATTATACTATTGAACTAACAGAAAAAGGGTGTATGCAGGCTCGCGTAGCCGGTTGTAAACTCAAGGAGTTGGTAGGTGATGAAAGTATATATTTTTATGTCTCTCCATTTTGGCGCACTCGTTCTACATTTGAAAATATAGTAAGGTCAATTCCTCGTTCTCAATTTGTTTACAGCGAGGAACCTAGGTTACGTGAACAAGAGTGGGGGTATTTGCGTTGTAATGAAGATTTTGATAAGATATGTCGCGAGAGGAGAGAATACGGAACTTTCTATTACAGAATCCCGGGCGGAGAATCGGGAACTGATGTGTATGATAGAATAGATGATTTATTAGGCAGTATGTACAGAGATTTTCGTAGAGAAGATTATCCTGAGAACTGCGTGTTAGTTACTCATAGTCTAACCATTCGTCTTTTCTTGATGCGTTATTACCATTTGACCGTTGAAGAATTTGAACAGATGCTTTCACCTGATAATTGTGAATTGGTTGTGATGAATTTACAAGATGATGGATGTTATAGATTGGATTATGAGATTCGTAAATCAGAATCTCCGTTACACTATTCACGCCCTATAGTTATACCGGAGTAAATTACAGCAACTATATGTCATATTGGTTCAACTGTCTCGCCGGATTTGGCAGGACAGTTGAATCAAAAATCGCACTGAGTTTAGTGCAAAAAATGACAAAAACTGCACTGAAGTTAGTGCAGTTTCTTATTCTTTGGGGATGAGGTGGTGCAGGATAACGCGCTCTAAGTTGCGTTCGCAGACAGGGCAGAAACGTTCTGAAGCATTGTCGCGCATACGGCAAACAACAGCCGGTCTGTAGATACCTTTGGTTTGATAACCGCCACCTTCGTATAATCCTACTGTGTAGTTGGCTTTACGTTCATCGGTGGGCTTGGTGGGGCGTTCAATGCCGTCGGGCATCATATCTGCCCATTTGGAGTTGAAATCCACCAATGTGGTGAGATTGGCTTCCCACGGTTCGTGGTTAAGCGAATATGTTGCATCCAAAACATCGCCTGATTCATAGAAATATTCATCGGCCAATCCTCCAAATGAGTGACCGAATTCGTGAACAACTACAGGTTTGAAGCTTTCGTGGTGGGTAGTGGTAAGTGTCAGTGAATTATAGATACCGCCACCGCCATAGGTGTAGGTGTTTGCCAGAACTATGATATGTTCGTATGGAATGTTTGCCAGACGGTCGTGTAGTGTATGAATGCTGTTGGTGGTAAGATAACGAGGAGAATAGAAGGTCATAAAATTGGAATTGATGGCGGTCTGTTTCCAACTGTTATCCTGTGGGGTCGTTACATCGGTGTCAATTGATGGGCACATTACAGCTACAAAATTGATCTTATCGGCATAACGTGAAAAAGGTTCGTAGCTAAGTATTTCATCGGCTGCTGTTTGGGCATCTTTAAGGAAATGTTTCATCTCTTTTTTTGTGTAGCCTTCTGCCACTATTGCAATGTCTATACATTCGTTGGGATTACCTGCTTTATGCAGATATTTGTATGGTTCAGGTTTTTGTGCCGTCATATCTTTAATAAGAACATCATTGGGCATAATGGTGTGTCGGAAAGTAGCTGTGGCTTGGTTCTTGTTATTACGCAGAACCACCTCTGCTACAGCTTTGCGATGCGGTTTTGGAACCAATAGTGTAAATTCAAAACTGCGGTTGGTTTCCGTTGCTTCCGGGGTAGATAACCACTCCTGGAACAGTGATGAAAAACTGTTTTTGTAGAGAACGTCGTTAGTGGAAGCATCGTAAATAGTTATGTCGCCATTACCGTCTAAAGGTACTGTCTGCAGGTTGGTACGTCTGCCTGCCCAATGAGGCGATTTTTTTATCTCTTTCACCGATATCATCTGCACATCGGCATTGCCGGAGAATATGTAGTCTATTCGTAAAGTGGAATCGGAGAAGATAAAATCAAAATCGGCTGCTATTGCCATACATACGTTAAGCAATAGGAGTGATGCTATAGTCAAAAATTTACGTATCATAATTGTATTTTGTTTTTTAAGTGGGTGTAAAGATAGGGATTATATGTTAAAATGCGCTCTTTTGAATGGAATGATGAATGAAAAGCAGTAAGTTTGTGTTTTATATGAATAAGGAGAAAATATTGAAATATACGTCGTTTGGGCTGATTATTCTGATTACCGTGTTACTTATGGCAGCTACGGTGGTAGAGAAATTCTGCGGTAGTGCATTTGTACGTCAATACATTTATAGTTCGCCTGTTATGATAGTGTTGTGGGGGCTGATGGCTTTGTCGGCTCTTGGTTATCTGTTGCAAAGAGGCATACATATGCAGAAGATAACATTCCTGTTGCATATATCGTTTGCCCTTATTTTGGCCGGTGCACTGACAACTCATATATGTGGACGTCAGGGTAGATTGCATTTGCGTGTAGGCGATGATGATGTGAACAGTTTTGTTTTGCCCGATGGCAATAGAGCTGCATTCCCGTTTGAAATAGCATTGGATGATTTTGAATTGCGTTACTATCAGGGTACATTGGCCCCGATGGATTATATCAGCAACATATCTATTCAAGATGATGACGGCAGGATATCTGCAACTATATCTATGAACAATATTTTTAAGTATCGTGGTTATAGATTTTATCAATCCGGGTATGATGCCGACAATAACGGAACCACACTGTCTGTTTCATTCGATCCGTTTGGCACTACCATAACATACTTAGGTTATCTATGTCTTATTGTTTCAATGCTTCTTTTCTTTTTTCAGCGTGGGAGTATTTTCAGAAGTTTGCTTAAAAATCCTATCCTGAAAAATGGTGCGTTGATGCTTTTGTTTTTTGTTGGAGTGGGGGCTAAAGCTGCTAATATCCCGTCTGATTTTGCAGATAGTTTTGGAAAACTATATGTGTATTATAATGATAGAATAGTGCCGTTACAGACACTGGCACGTGATTATACGGCAAAACTTTGTGGGGATGTAAGCTATGAAGATTTGTCGGCAGAAGAGTTGCTGTGCGAAATGTTCTTCAATTTTGACGAATGGCAGGATGCACCGATAATAAAGGTAAAAGGTAAAGATATACGTACCATTTTGGGAATAGAGGGCGCGTACGCTTCTATAAATGATTTTATGGATGGCGATTCCTACAAACTCTCAACTGTATTAAGAGGTGCAGATGCAAAAACAAGGCGTAATGCAGAAATGGCTACAGAAAAATTCAATCTGGTTATGCTTTGCAGTTCCGGTATGTTGTTGAATATTGTTCCTGAGATGAACTATGATACTGAAACAGTAGAATGGTTTTCACTGGCAGACAGAAAAAATGCAATTATAGGCGCTACTATAGAACAGATAGCTGTTGCACTATACGCGGAAGATTATGATAAGGCCATATCGTTAGTTGATGAGATAAAAAGTGAGCAGGAAAAGGTTGCGGAAACAGTATTGCCTGAAAAACTGACATTCAACGCAGAGTTACTATATAATAACGTGCATTGCGGAAAACCCATAGCAATAATATGTATAGTAATAGGAATGGCAGCATACCTGATAACTATACGCAGAGATATCTCCCGACTATTGTTCATCCCCATGTGCCTGCTATTTGCATATATCAGCATAAATATGGTGTTGCGTGCTATGGTCAGTGGTCATGTACCATTATCAAATGGATTTGAAACAATGACCTTTATGGCCTGGTGCTGTTCGTTGTTGGCCATAATATTTAGTAAACGCTTTAGATATGCCATGCCGTTTGGATTTCTGATATGCGGTTTTTCATTGCTGGTGGCAATGATGGGAGAATCTTCTCCACAAATAACCCTCCTGATGCCGGTACTTCATTCACCATTGTTAAGTGTACATGTTATGCTGATAATGATGGCTTATACACTTTTGGCATTTACTATGATGAATGGAGTGACAGCAATGGTATTACATTTTACACACCGAGGAACTGCTGTGCAGATAGAGTATTTGAGCCTAATAAGCAGAATATTGCTCTATCCGGCTGTATTCTTACTTACTGTAGGAATATTTATTGGTGCAGTTTGGGCAAATGTATCGTGGGGCAGATATTGGGGATGGGATCCCAAAGAGGTGTGGGCTTTGATAACAATGCTGATTTATGCATTAGCCATACACGTGCAATCATTGAAATGGTTTAGAAAGCCAATTCATTTTCATCTGTTTTGTGTAGTTGCGTTTTTATCGGTTTTGATGACCTACTTTGGAGTGAACTTTGTGTTGGGTGGTTTGCATAGTTATGCATAAAATGTTAATTTTGCGCCTATTAAAATAAGAGTATGAGTATGATAGATAATAAAAAAGGTCTTTTGGCATTATCGCCGGTATTGGTGTTGTTAGGCACATATCTGGTAATATCAATAATTGCGAAAGATTTCTACAGCATATCCATTATTATTCCGTTTATGTTTGCCATAATATATGGAATGTTTCTGTTTAAGGGTTATTCCTGGAAAGAGCGTCTGGAAAAGTTCTCACAGGGATTATTGGGTAACGGCGTTCTGTATATGATTTGCATATTCTTTCTTGCCGGTATATTTGCAACATCGGCTAAGAATATGGGAGCAGTAGATGCTACTGTGGCATTCACATTGAAGATAGTTCCACCGGAATTTGTCCCTGTAGGGCTTTTTGTGGCATCGTGTTTTATATCTATGGCAATAGGAACTTCTGTGGGTACTATTGCGGCATTGGCACCTGTGGTAGTGGGCATAGCGTCGTTAGTTCCAGATTCATTGGCATGGTTGCTTGCAATAGTGGTTGGTGGAGCTTTCTTTGGAGATAATCTGTCATTTATATCGGATACAACCATTGCTGCCACACAGACTCAAGGTTGTAAGATGAACGAAAAGTTTAAGACCAATCTTTTATTGGTGTTGCCGGTGGCCATAATAACCATATTGATTTATGTGTTTTGCAATAAGATGACAGTGCAACTACCTGTACCTGGACAGATAGAGTGGGTTAAGATTATACCATATCTGCTGGTTATTGTGTTGGCTATAACAGGAATGGATGTGCTTAAAGTATTGTTATTGGGTATTGTTGCTACCGATGTGGTAGGAATGGCCTGCGGGTCTTTTACTTTTACAGAGGTATTTACATCGGCCAGCAATGGTTTAGGCTCTATGTATGAATTGGTAACGGTAACAATGGCTGCTGCCGGACTGATGAGCATTATCAAAGAGCTGGGAGGTTTTGATTATCTTATCGGTATTATGTCTTCCGGATTATCGTCTGTAAAAAAGGCTGAATTTTCTATAGTTTTACTCACTGTGCTTACCAATATTTGTACCGCAAATAATACTATTGCTATACTTACCACAGGCCCTATAGCAAAAGATATATCGGGTAAGTGTGGTATAGCAGCGCGTAGAACAGCATCGCTTATGGATACTGCATCGTGCTTTATTCAGGGTGTGCTTCCATACGGTGCACAACTGCTTATGGCGGCAGGTATTGCATCTATCAGCCCAATGGAGATTATTCCACATCTTTACTATCCGCTGTTGATAGGATTAATGGTAGTATTATCTATACTATTTGGAAAGAAGATTGCTGTTAAATAATTTAGAATGAAAATATTAACTAAAAAGTATTATATGAAACTGACAAACAAATTTTTAATTGGATTTATGACAATTGCAGCTTGTGGTTGTGGTCAGAAACAGTCTGATAATCCACTGCTAAACGAATTTACAACGCCTTATGGCATTGCTCCGTTTGAAGAGATAACAATAGACAATTACCGTGAGGGTATATTGTTGGGTATGGAAGAACAGAAAGCCGAAATAGAGGCTATCATAAACAATCCGGAAGAACCTACTTTCCAGAATACCATTGTAGCAATGGATCAGAGTGGAAAGTTGCTGCGCAAGGTTCGTGGTACTTTCAGTCCGTTGACCAGCAGTAACTCTACAGAAGAGAGCAGAGCATTAGAGAAAGAACTATCTCCGCTTATGTCTGCTCACAGTGACGATATCAACCTGAATGAAAAACTGTTTGCCCGTGTAAAGAAGGTGTACGATAACAGGGAAAACATAAAACTGACACCGGAAGAGAAGACAGTTTTGGAGAATATCTACAAACGTTTTGTAAACAGCGGTGCAGAGCTAAGTGAAGCAGAAAAGGAAAAACTGCGTGAATTGAATCAGCAGCTATCAATGCTTGAACTTACTTTCTCACAGAATCTTTTGCACGAAACAAACAATACTTTTGTTGTAGCAAATAGTCTGGAAGAACTGAAGGGACTTCCACAAGAGAATATCGATGCTGCAGCTAAGATGGCCGCTGATAATGGTCAGCCGGGCAAATGGATGTTTAATATGCAACGTCCAAGCTGTAACCCTGTATTACAGTATTGTGAAAACCGAGATTTGCGTAAAAAGGTTTATGATGCATATTATAACCGTGGTAATACCGGTAACGAATACGATAGTAAGGAGATTTGCCGTCAGTTGGTAACTCTGCGTTTGGAAAAGGCAAAACTGATGGGTTATAACAACTATGCAGAAATGGTTCTTGAAGACCGTATGGCAAAGACTCCTGAAGCAGTATTTGAACTGTTGGATCAGGTTTGGGAACCGGCAGTAGCAAAAGCAAAAGAGGAACTTGACGATATTCGTGCAGAGATACGTAAAGAGGGTAAGAACTTTGAACCTGCAGGCTGGGACTATATGTACTACCTGGATAAGGCTAAAAGAGCAAAGTTCTCTGTAGATGAGCAGGAGATACGTGAATATATGGAAATCAACAATGTAATGAAGGGTGTATTCCATGTGGCTACACAGCTTTATGGCGTTACATTCAGAGAGATTACAGCCGATGTTCCTGCATACGAACCAACAGCTAAGGCATACGAAGTGATAGATAAAGATGGTACAGTATTGGCTATCTTCTATAGCGATAACTATCCACGTGAAAGCAAACGTGCAGGTGCTTGGTGTACATCGTTCCGTGGCCAGAGCTACGATGGCGAAGAACGTATAATTCCTATTGTAGTGAACAGCACCAATATGACCGCTCCAACAGGTGACGGTCCAGCTCTTCAGAGTATAGATAATGTAGAGACTCTGTTCCACGAATTTGGTCATGCGCTTCACAGCTTTATGCGTGATGTTCGTTACAATGGTGCAGGTGGTGTGGAACGCGACTTTGTGGAGCTTCCTTCACAGGTTAATGAGCACTGGGCATTTGAACCGGAGGTGCTTGCTGTCTATGCTAAGCACTACAAGACAGGCGAAGTTATTCCTGCTGAACTGGTAGAGAAGATTCAGAAGAGTGCACAGTATGGTCAGGGTTTTGCAACTGTAGAGTATATTGCTGCTTCATACAGCGATATGGATCTGCACGTACTGACAGAGATTCCTGAAAATCTAAATGTAATGGATTTTGAAGCTGCCGGTCTGGCTGCACGCGGAATTCCATCACAGATACTTCCACGTTACCGTATGACCAATTTCAGCCATACAATGGGTGGTGGTTATACTGCTGGTTACTATAGCTATATGTGGGCAGAAGTTCTTGATGCCGATGCATTTGATGCCTTCAAGGAGACTGGAGATATTTACAATCAGGAGGTTGCAGCCAAGTTCCGTAAGTATGTGCTTACTCCTGGCGGTATTGATGATGGTATGGTTATGTACAAGAACTTCCGTGGTCGTGAGCCACAGATTGATGCCTTGTTACGTAATCGTGGTTTCAAATAATCCGAATCAAGATGAATCAATAAAAACAGGATTGTTCCTTAATTGGAGCAATCCTGATTTGTTCTTATACACTCTGTTACAATATACAGCTACGCTTTAGTCTATCAAACGGTTTTTGTAGATGTCTGCCAAAACCTTTCTGTATTGGTTCTCTATTTCCATTCTGGTTAGCAGTTTGTTATAGATACTTTCTGCCTCTATAAAATATTCTATTATGGAGATCTCGCCTTCGTCAAGAGCCTTTTGCAGAAGTTCCAATGAACTGTACATAAGTTCAGTATCGTAGCTTTGCATAGTCTCTTTAAGCTGAAGCATCTCGTTGTAGAGAGACATAAGTGAATTTTCTATATGTAGTTCTGCATCTTTTTTTACCAATTGTGCATTTATAGCTTCTACTTTTGAAATCTTTACCTGATGACGATTTGAAAAGAGTGGGATAGAGCCACCTACTACAAAACCATTCATAGCTTTATTGTTATCTGTATTTCTGCGGAAACCCAGTTCAAGTTTTGGTAGCCATTCCTGCTGATTGATAGAAACCTGTTCATCGGCAGCCTGTGTGGCATAAGAGAGACTCATAAGGTCTGGATCTGAATCTACAACTTCGTCTTTCAATGCATTGAAATCTCTGATTTCTGCTATCTGTGGATACTCCCTGGCATTGAATTCCAAAGGCTTATTCCCGTTCATTGTAAGTAATGACTGCATGGCAGTACGGTGGGCGGCATTGTTTACTGCAACAAGAGTCTGTACATTCATACGCTCCATCTTAACCCTATTTACATCCAGAGCATTGGCATCGCCAGCATTGAAACGTACCTTATAGAGATCCTCTAATCGGTTGGCATTATCAAGACGAATATCAAGCAACTCTTTCTCCTGATTCAGATAGATTATATCCAAACAGAGTAGTTGTGCTTTAAGCAAAATATCTCTCTTTGCTGTTAGATATTGCATACTGAAGGATGCGTTTTCCAGTTCTGCCTGTTTGTGGCGTGACAGATATTGGGTAGGAAAATCTACTGCCTGAGTGGCCACAAATTCACTTCCGTGGTCACTACCTTCGCCCTGTTCGTAGAAAGAACTGTATGTAACGGAAAGGTCGCCTAAAACATTTTCTGCTTTGTTTTCTATCTGTTGTGCCTCCACAATGTTTTGCTGCATTTGCAGTTCTAAATTGTTGCCGGCAATCTTTTCCAATATTTCGTCTATGCTATCGGCCAATGCCGGTATAGGAGAGACCAATGCTAATATAAGAAGTATCTTTTTCATCTTTTCTTGCGGTTTATCAGTTCGTAAACTATAGGAATTACAAATGCATTGAGCAGGGTTGAAGTGAGTAGTCCACCCAATATTACTTTTGCCATAGGGCTCTGGATTTCATTACCGGGAAGATCGCCATTCAGAGCCAAAGGAATAAGTGCCAATGCCGATGTCAGTGCTGTCATAAGGATGGGATTCAATCTGTCTAATGAACCCTGTATGATACTCTCTTTCAGACTATTGCCCTGTGTCATAAGGTCGTTATAGTGGCTTATCAGCAACATACCATTTCTGGTGGCTATACCAAACAGAGATATGAAACCTATAATTGCAGGAATGCTTATTTCGCCACTGCTGAACATAAGTACAAATACACCGCCTATAAGCGCAAATGGCAGATTCATTAGTATAATTCCGCTGTGGATAGCATTCTTGAACTGTACATAGAGTAGCAAGAATATTACAACTATACTGATAATGGATGTTAGTAGCAGAGTACGGCTGGCGGCCTGTTCACTCTCAAACTGTCCTCCAAATTCAATATAATAACCTTCCGGCAACTTAATCTCTTTATCTATGCGTTCGCTTATTTCGTTAACAGCACTGCGTAAATCTCTGTCTGTAGTGTTTGCTGATATTACAATCTTGCGTTTTACGTTCTCTCTGCTTATGGCATTTGGACCCATAGCCGATGTTATATCTGCCACATAACTGATAGGAATACGTTCGCCACTATCTGTGTCTATCATGAGGTCTTGTATTCTATCCATAGAACTTCTGGTATCTTCTTGTGCGCGAACTACCAGATTGAAAACTTTGCTCTGTTCATAAACTTGTGAAACGGTAGCTCCAGCCAGATTAACCGATACAAAATCTGCAAATTGGGGTAGGGTGATACCATATCTGGCAAGCATCTCTCGTTTGGGAACAATCTTTAACTGTGGACGTTCTATCTGTTGTTCCACATTTAAATCGGCAATACCTTCTACACTGCTTATAGCATCTTTAATGCGGTTGGCATACATATACATGGTGTTCAGATCATCGCCAAACAGTTTAATTGCTATGCCTGCTTTTGTGCCTGAAAGCATAGCATCTATACGGTGGCTGATAGGCTGACCAATCTCTATGTTGGCACCTGTCAACGTGTTCAGTTTGTGACGAACCTCTTCCAACATCTCGTGACGGCTTCTATCCTGCAGTTCGTATGGAGCCTCTATTTCGCTGCCATTAACTCCACGCAGATGTTCGTCAAGTTCGGCACGTCCTGTTTTGCGTGCTACGGTTTTTATTTCAGGAATAGTGAGAAGAAGTTCTTCTGCCCGGCGTCCTAAGTTATCGGACTCTTCCAAAGATATTCCCGGAAGCGATGTGATGTTGATGGTAAGCGAACCTTCGTTAAATGATGGCAGGAATGAGCGTCCCAATGTGAAGAAACAGATTAGTGCTGTAACAAAGAGTGTTACAGTTGCTCCTAAAACACCTTTCTTATGATTTAATGCCCATTCTAAGGCAATGTTATAGTATTTTTTCAACCAGACTGCAACAAATGCCTCTTTAGGAAGCCCAGTCTGTTTGTTAGCACCTAACAGATAGCTGCAAAGTACGGGGGTAAGTGTAAGTGCAACAAATGTAGATGTACACAGCGCAACAATAAAGGCAATTCCTAATGGAATAAGCATTCTGCCCTCCATACCGCTCAAAAAGAATAGCGGTACAAAACTGACAACTATAATAAGTGTAGAATTCAGAATAGGTGCACGGACCTCTTTCGATGCTTCAAAAACCACATCTAAAGTTCTATTCTGTTGTTCTACGGGTAGAAGACGATTTTCACGCAGACGTTTCCACACATTTTCAACATCTACAATAGCATCATCTACTAAAGAACCTATTGCTATAGCCATACCGCCTAAACTCATAGTGTTGATACTCAATCCAAAACGGTCCAGTACCAAAATGGCTGTTACCAGTGATAGTGGAATGGTTACAAGCGATATGAATGTGGTACGTACATTTGCCAAAAAAAGGAAGAGAACAATGATGACAAAGATAGCGCCCTCTAACAGTGCCGATTTTACATTGTCTATGGAGTTATTAATAAAATGGCTCTGTCTGAATATGTCAGTAGAAACCTTTACATCAAGTGGCAGATTCTTTTGTACGTCGGCAAGAGCTTCCTCTATTTTATGGGTAAGTTCTATTGTACCTGTTTCCGGTTGCTTGCTTACGGTAAGCAGTACAGCCGGTTTACCACGTTCTGCAGCAGTACCAAGTTTAGGTTCTTGATAACCAATCTTTACATCTGCTATATCGCTTAGTGTAATAGGTCTGCCATTTACGGTTTTTATCACTGCATTTCCTATATCGTCAGCATTAGTGCTTGAAAGAATACCACGAACTATATATTCGTTGCTGTGTTCGTAAATAACTCCACCGTTTACGTTCTGGTTCATATTGCGGGTAACAGACATAACTTCGTCTAGTGATACACCATAGTGGCGCATACGGGCGGGATCTATCAATATCTGATACTCTTTTATATCGCCACCCTGTACCGATACCTGTGCTACACCACCTGTTGATAGCAGTCTGGGGCGTATAGTCCAATCGGCTATGGTGCGTAGATCCATCATAGAGGTACTATCGGCAGTAAGACCTATTATCATCACTTCGCCCAGGATGGATGTCTGTGGGCCCATAGTGGGTTTGCCTATGTTATCCGGTAACTGTTCATTAACCAGAGTCAACTTTTCGCTAACAATCTGTCTGGCCAAATAGATGTCGGTACCCCAATCGAATTCTACCCAAACTACAGAAAAACCATTGGTAGATGATGAACGTACTCTGCGTACGCCTGTGGCACCATTTACCATAGTCTCTATAGGGAAGGTTACCAACTGTTCTACCTCTTCGGAAGCCATTCCGTGAGCTTCTGTCATAACCACAACTGTAGGTGCTGTAAGGTCCGGGAAAACATCCACTTCGGCATTTTTGGCAGTATAAAGACCTGCAACCATTAGAACGACCGATACAACAAGTATCAGCAGCCTGTTATTCAGAGAAAAATGTATTATCCTGTTAAGCATAATTCTGTGTTCAAATTAGTGACTGTGAGAATGGGCCGGCAGAGATGCACTTGTTGAAGCCAGTTTTACATGATATGCACCCTTTACAACTACATTATCACCGGAATGAATGCCATCTGTTATTTCCACCTCTTTACCATTTGAAGCGCCTATTTTTACCTGACGTTTGCTGTAACTCTCTTCACACATCTTTATGAAAACAAAGTATAGTCCCTGTTCTTCTACAAGAGCTTCGTTTGGTATTGCAATGGTGTTTGGCCTGTTTTCTGCCAATAGATAAATGTTTGCAAATGAACCTGGTACCAATGTTCCATCATTTTTGAAACTGAATGTCATTGTAGCATAGCCTGAACCGGATGCCAATGCTCTGCTATACGATACTTTTTCTCCGTTCATAGAGTCTAATTCATAGACCTGATTGCTATAAACTGTGCTGAAATTGGCAGATGTGATATTATTCATATAACCGTAATATCTTTCAGGAATATCGGCATACAGATACAGAATATTGTCTTGTGCTACAGTAGCAAGTGTTTGTCCTACTGTTACATAATCGCCCTCTTTTACGAATACTTCTTTTATATATCCGCTTGTTGGGGCAGTTACGGTAGCACCATTGTTTGAATTATCTTTTGCAACAGCCTGATATGTGAGACGTGCATTTTCATATCGTTCGCGAATGGTGTTGAAATCTTTTTCTGATATGATTTTGTCATCTATAAGACGTTTGGCACGGTTGTACTCCTCTTTTGCAGCCTGATATGCAATTTTTGCACGTTCTATAGGGTCGCCATCTTGCAGATTATGGGACGATATGGATAGGAGAGTGTTGCCTTGAGTTACTTGAGTACCGGAAACCAAAGGGCGGTTAAAAGATACCACTCCTGCAACGTTGGCAACTATGCTCTTTTCTGCATTTTGTGATGATTCTATTCTGCCGCTTACAGGTATTACCTGACGGAAATTTTTTGGTGTGATAATCTCTGCCACAACACCTGCTGCGTGGGCTTTATTCGGTTCAAGAATAATATCGCCTGCAGCTGCATGGTTGTGTTGATGCGTTTCAGCAGTTTCGGAATGCTGATGTTCGTGGTGATGGTGTTCTGTCGCTTTTGAATGTTCGTGGTGATGATTATTGTGTTCAGCCGCTTCTGAGTGTTCGTGATGATGTTCATGTTTATGAACCGAATGTTCGTGGTGATGTTCTACAGTTTCAGAATGTTCATGCTGATGTTCTACAGCTTCTGAATGTTCGTGGTGCTGATGATGATCGTGATTATGATCGTGGTTACTTTTGCATGATCCCATAAGGAATACTGCTACCGCTACTGCTAAAATATGACTCTTCATTATGTAAACTATAATAATTCAATTTTTATGCAAAAATAACTTCTGGCAGTCAAGCACGCAAGAATACCTTATATAATAGCGAAAAAGAGAGCGCACTTTGCAATTGGGTTGCAAATGTTCGTAGTGGAACTTCAGTGTGTAGCTGTTCGTAGCTGCTTCGTTCACCTACAGAACCAAAACAGCTAACTCGGACTTTTGACCAGTAAACTTACCTTTTACTACTCTGTTGTTACCAAAGTGATGCAACTTGTTTGTCTAAGGTTGATTTGATAAGTGCGTTAAGTGTTACACCATACCTTTGTGCCAACATAGCTAATCTGCAATGAGTATCTGGTGATATTCGTATATTTAGAGTTCCCGAATAACTCTTGCAAGGCTGAATATTATTCTCTTTACAATACTCTAAATAATCATCTACTGCATTTTCAAAGTCTATTCTCAAATCTGAAACAGTCTCTCCTTCAAAAGTAATGGCGGTTCCTGCAGGTAAATCTATTACCTTACCATATAGACAATTATCTGCTTCGCTAACCTCTATACTACCTATATATCCCTTGTAATGCATTGTATTCATATTCAGTCTTTTATGAAATTATTCTCCTTTAAATATTCCAGAACTTGTTTTACTATATATACTTTAACTAAATTTCCGGGATGTGGTTTATGAGTGATATATGTTTTATTGCCGTTATTAAATATCACGCGAGAACCACTCGTTTTTCCCTTGTTGTCCAAACTAAAGCCCAATAGTGAAAACAATCTCACTAATTCTTCCCATGTAAAATCCTTGGGTATTCTTTTTAGTCTATTAATTAATTTCTCTTTTGTTCCCATGTGCGTTTTGTATTAGCACTGCAAATGTAACTAATATTTAGTTGCAAACAAGGTTTTTCGCAAAAATATTTCGTAGTAATGTTAAACTTTCAGAGTATAGTTACTACGGCTCAGTAGCAAAAAGGTGTGGTAAATTTGTTCAAAATTGTATCTTTGTAGTTATGAAAACAAAGATATTGGAACAATTAGCTCGTATAGTACTTCCTAGTGAGATATTGGAGCGTTTTGAGATAGTAAGAATAGATAC
>JAFYMP010000003.1 GCA_017556585.1 Bacteroidaceae bacterium | reverse complement strand
TACATAACTTTACGGAAAAATATGTTTCTAAAATAGATAAATAGACAGTTGTGGGGAAAATGTGGGGAAAAATCAGATAATTAAAAAGGCTAAGTGACTGACAATTAATCACTTAGCCTTTTAATCTGTACCCAGAGCCGGGGTCGAACCGGCACGGGTCACCCCACTGGTGTTTGAGACCAGCGCGTCTACCGATTCCGCCATCTGGGCTTTTGCGTTTGCAAAGGTAGTGCTTTTTTTCTTTATACAATCAAAGAATCATATATTTTTCTACAAAATATTAAAAATAGGCGCTAAAATTTGATTCTTTAGTATTATTGGCTAACTTCGTGCTAAGTATAAAATGGTCTAAATATGTTGGAAACAGATAACTATTGTATAGTATTGGCAGGCGGTAAAGGAACACGATTGTGGCCACTTAGCAGGAAAGAGATGCCAAAGCAATTTATTGATTTTGATAATGATGGAACTACCTTGTTAAGCAGAACAGTGGATCGTCTGATGCGTATTTTTGTTAAAGAGAATATTATAGTATCTACAAATTTGGATTATTATGAAACGGTTTGTAAACAGTTGCCGTATCTTGATCCTCAACAGATATTGCGTGAACCTGTAATGAAGGGGACAGCTCCCAGTCTGGTAATGACAGCGTTCCATATTCGCGACATCAATCCCAATGCAAATGTAATGGTGGTGCCGTCTGATATTGTTGTGTCAGAAGAAGCAGATTTTGACGCGATGATAGAGCAGGGTATGAGTTTTGTGGATAAGAATCCGGGATTGCTGACTATCGGTATAAAACCTACTCATCCGGAGACTCGTTTTGGTTATATACAGGCTGATGACGAGATGTTAGACGGAATGTACAAAGTGCGTACTTTTACAGAAAAGCCAGAAGAGCATTTTGCGCGTATATTTGTAGAAAGTGGTGAATTCTATTGGAATTCGGGTATATTGATGTGGAATGTAGAGACTTTTATCAGTACTGCCAGAACATATATGCCAGATATGGTTGAACAATTTGATAGAATATATGATCATCATCATAACCGAGATGCACGCAGAAATCTGCTCTATTCGGTGTTTGAGTCGTTCCCACATCGTTCTATAGATTTGGCTGTACTGGAAAAGGCCGATAATGTCTATATGGCTCTTGGAGAATTTGCCTGGAGTGATATAGAGAGTTGGGGCTTGCTGTACGATTACTGTAAGAAGGATGAAAATGCCAATTATATAGGCGCAGCAAAGAGGCAGATATATAACTGTAACAGCAATGTTATTATTGAAACAAACGAAAAGAAATTGATAGTGGTAGATGATTTGACCGATTATCTTGTGGTAGATACAGACGATGTCCTGTTGATTTGTCATAGAGACAACGAGGCTGTTTTCAAAAGATATGTAAACGATGCTGCTATTAAATACGGAAATGAGTTTGTATAGAGATAAAAAAAGAAAAGAGGTCTTTCGAACCTCTTTTCTTTTGCTCTCCCTCTTGGACTTGAACCAAGGACCCTCTGATTAACAGTCAGATGCTCTAACCGACTGAGCTAAGGAAGAATCACTGTTTAAGAACCTTTGTTGCTCAAACGCGGTGCAAATTTACCGCCTTTTTTTAAATATGCAATAGCTTTTTCAAAAAAAAATGCATTTCAGCCAAAAAATATCATAACTTCGCACATATCTAACAAAAATTGAAGTATGAAACGTAGTAAAATAACATTGATAGTAGTATTTTGTCTGTCTGCTTTGGTGACATTTGCGGCAGCCAGACAATCGGATCAGAGATTCCAGGCTTCTAAAAGTTCGGATATTTTTCATTCCATATTAAGAGAGTTGAATATGCTGTATGTAGATACGGTAGATTTAGAGGCGGCGGTTAATAAAGGTATAGATGCTATGCTATCTTCTCTGGATCCATATACGGAGTTCTATTCTGAACAGGAAGAGACAGATCTTAAAATGATGACAACCGGTAAATATGCCGGTATTGGCGCTATAATCAGGCAGTATCCTGAAAAGAAACTTATTGCTATAGAGGAACCGTACGAAGGTATGCCGGCTGCTAAATATGGGTTGAAAGCCGGAGACCTTATTCTACGTGTTGATGGAGAGGATATGCGTGGTAAGACTAATGCTGAGGTTAGTGACAGATTGCGTGGTGAGCCTGATACTAAACTGGTGATTACGGTGAGTCGTCCCGGTGTGTCAGATTCACTGGATATAGAGGTAGTACGTAGCGTTATAGCATTACCGGCTGTTCCTTATTATGGCATGGTAGAGAACAGGTATGGTTATATTATGCTGGAGAGTTTTACAGATGGTTGTTCTAAAGATGTAAGAAGGGCTATTGAAGATTTACTATCGCAGGGTGCTGAGGGTTTGATTTTAGATCTGCGTGGTAATGGTGGCGGTCTGCTGACCGAAGCTGTAGAGATGGTGGGGCTTTTTGTTCCAAAAGGAACCAAAGTGGTAGAAACAAAGGGAAGAGCACCACAATCTGCCAGAACATATTCTACAAATCGTGCGCCAATATTGCCGGAGCTACCTCTTGTGGTGATGGTAGATGAACAGTCTGCATCGGCATCAGAAATTGTATCGGGTGCATTGCAGGATTTAGACAGAGCAGTGATAGTGGGTAATAGAACTTTTGGAAAGGGGTTAGTGCAGAGTACTCGTCCTCTGCCATATAACGGTACTTTGAAATTAACTACATCAAAATATTATATACCAAGCGGACGTTGTATTCAGAAGGTAGATTATGCGGCCCGTAGAAATGGAACGGATGATAAGCAAACTGCAGATACATTGCAAACCAAATTTTATACTGCAGCCGGAAGAACTGTAAAATCGGATGGTGGCATTTATCCTGATACGGTTTGTGTACTGGATACTATGCCCGATATATTGTATCGTATCTCTACCGATGTTGTACTATTTGACTTTATCAATAACTACTGTTTAAAGAATCCTACAATAGGTAATATGGAGGATTTTGAGGTTAGCGATTCTCTGTTTGATGAATTTGTGGATTTTATACGTCATTCAAATTTCAAGTTTGAAAGTAATAGCAGTAAGGCTCTTGAAATGCTTAAAGATATGGCAGAACTTGAAGGGCTGGCAGATAAAGCAACAGCAGAGTTTGAATCTTTAGCGGAGAAACTGCAATATGATATGGATAAAGATTTAGAGGTGTTTCGTGAAGATATAAAACGCCTGATGGCCATAGAGATAACTACACGCTACTACTATCAGCGCGGAGGACTGTATCATAGTCTTAAAGAGGATAAATGCTTGGATTTGGCAATAGGAATTTTAAATAATCCTGATGCATATAGAGATATATTACAGGTGCTTAAGGATTAGCACCTGTATATTCTGTTCCTTCTTTGCGTATAATTAACTTTTCACCCTCTTCTGAAAGTTCTATCAGGCTTACCATATCCGATTCGCCATCTACTACAAGCAGTGTGCTTTCTGTGGCAAATCTATCTATATTCAGAGTGAAGACTGTGGTTGGTGTACCACTGAAGATAAGACTGTCATTGACGTACATCTGTAGTGGTTTGTTTAATGTGCTCTCATCTAAAACAAATTCATATCTCTGGTGATACTTCTCTCCTAAATCCATTTTTCTATCTATGCGGAATGCCCATAGAATGAAGATGAATACTATTAGAAATACCATTACCATCATAATAAGACCGCCTAATAAGAATGCGTTATTTGCTTTTGTTGTTAGTTTGCCCATAAATCAGTTCAATTTTTTGACAAAATTAATTGAAAGGTGCCTATTTTCTTGCAGAAATCCGTTTTTATTACGAAAATTGCGTTATAAATAACTAAAAGTAATAACAAATGAAGAAATTATCAGTTCTTTTGTTGGCAGCATTGACATTGGCTCCAATAAAACTTATGGCACAGCCGGATCCAAATTTCCACATTTACATCTGTATAGGACAGTCAAATATGGAAGGTAATCCAAGACCTGAGGCTCAGGATTTAGAGAATGTCAGCCCCCGTTTCCTAACAATGCAGTCAGTTGATTGTGGCGATAACAAAATGGGTGAATGGCGTACTGCAGTACCTCCATTGGCACGTTGCAGCACTGGTTTGACACCTGCCGACTATTTTGGTCGTACCATGGTTCAGAATTTACCGGAAGATGTAAAGGTTGGTGTAGTTATGGTAGCTGTAGCAGGTTGCTCTATAGATATGTTCGATAAAGATAAATGTGCATCATATACTGCATCTGCAGCAGACTGGATGAAGAATATAGCAAATGAATATGGTGGAAATCCTTATAATCGCCTTATTGAACTCTGTAAAAAGGCTCAGCAGGATGGTGTGATTAAAGGTATTCTTTTGCACCAGGGTGAATCAAATACAAACGATGAGAATTGGCCTGCAAATGTTAAGAAGGTTTATGATGATATTCTTTCAGATCTTGGTCTGGAGGCAGGTTCAATACCTCTGTTGGCAGGCGAAGTGGTTTCTGCTGACCAGAAGGGTGTTTGTGCCGGTCATAATAACGTAATTCAGAAGCTTCCTGAAACATTGCCACAGGCAATAGTTATTCCAGCATACGGATGTCAGGCAGGTAGAGATCGTCTGCATTTTAATGTTAAGGGCGTACGTGAATTAGGTCGTCGTTATGCAGGTGCAATGTTAAGCACAATGGGACGTTGATACAGGGTAGTTCTACTAAAAAAATGTGAGGCAGGGGTTTTCGCAACCGCTGCCTCACTCTTTTTTGGTTAGTTAATATTAGATTAGTTTTTTATTTGATTTGCAATTGTAATCCATTCGCGAAGTGTTAATCCTTCTATCTCTTTGACTTTTCTTGCAAGTTGTGCTGTAGATTGGAAGCCGCTCTTATCGGCTATCTCTTCCATCTTAAGACTGCCTTTTGATTCTTTAAGTAGCTTTTTAGCAAACTCTACTCGTTTGGAATTTATATAGTCCGGGAAGCTCTTCTTATATATGTTGTTTACCAATAGTGATATATATGTTTTGTTTGTTTGCATGGATTTTGCCACATCGTCAAGAGTAAGTCCCTTGGTGGTGTAGTAGTGCTGATTTTCCATCAAATCTTCAAACATTTCACTGAATTTGCTCTGGTTGTCCAGGAATTTCTTGCTTATAGATAAATCTACTTCCAATCTCTTTTCTGTATTCTCGTTGACCGGTTCAGGTACGGTTATTACCTCAATGGGGTGTAATATGGCTGTAGTCTGTATCATAGGCATTTTAACGAACACTTCTACATATCCTACTATTAGTACAATAATACAGAGTATTAATGATACAGAACAAGATCCTATGGTGTAATCGTTCAGGAAAGTTCTTTTTAGAAAGAACCTGGTGTATATGAATAAAGTGAATATTATGATAAACAGCAGCTGAAGATTGTGTCTTTCCATCTTTTCTCCTTTTAGGAATTTTATAATCATCTGCCAATTTACTCCTCTTTTAATTAAACAGAATATGATGTATGCAAATGTGCATATATACAACCCGTGCGCGTATATTCTGTAAATAGGGAATGTAAGTGTGTAGTGGATTGTATATATACTGCTATGGTATGCCTCAATATCTATGCCGCGACTTTTGTCGTTATAAAACTTAATGCAATTATCAGTGCCTATAAGACTGGCTGTATATGCAATTATTGTTACAATGATAATGGATAAAACCAGTAGTATTGCTATCCAATTTGAATGATATTTGTGGAATGCAACTCTTCTGGAATAGAGCATGATAACTGTAGGCAATATGAGCGCTGCAAATCTATATACAAAGTCTGATATCATAAGTGCTCTTTTGCTATCCAAGCCGGCAAATAGAAATGTTTCTGAATATAGATATAGTGTAGCTGTAAACATAAGTAAGCTGAAAATCCAGTAACGATATGTTCTGGCGCTGCTCATTACATTTATCAAACCCCAAATAAGGCAGAAAATGCTTGGTGCTAAAAGTATTACTGTCTCAATCATAATGGTTTGATAATTTTTTTGTTCGACTTCTGCCATTGACGTGGCGACTGTCCGGTTACCTCTTTGAATTTTCTTGTAAACTGAGATAGAGTGGAGAAGCCGCTCTTTATGGCCACATATTCAAGTACAGCATCAGGTTCGTCTTGTAATAACTGTTTGGCGTACTTTATGCGTTTGTTGTTTACAAATTCAGGGAATGAAGAATTGTATGTGCGGTTAAGCAGCCTGGATATATATGCTCTGTTTGTTCCTATCTCTTTAGCTACACTATCTACTGATAAGCCGGGTGTAAGATACAAGTGGTCATTATCCATCAGTTCTATGAATCTTTGGTTGATATGCTGATAGAAATTGATGGATTCAGTACTTTCGTGTGATAAAATGTCTGCAATATCTTCTGCACTAAGATTCTGTGGCGCAGAATCGTAAATCTGTTTTATAGGATTCAGTAGTGATTTAAGTGGAATAATCTCTTCCACAAAGAATAGTTCTATGAAACCCCATATAAATACAGCTATTGCTTGAATAAAGAACATTATTGTAGATAGGGTGTTGTTCTCTACCAAAAAGAATCGTCCCATGTGAGTACGCATAGCGGATAGAATGCAAATTATAATCATCATTGTACCTATAACTGTTGTTCTATCTACGCTTTTTCGTATAAACAGGTAGTATCTGCCTTTTTTTCCTTTGTTGTGTTTGAATAACTTAACGGAAATATAGATGATTAGTAGTGCTGCACTTAAGATGACTACATTAGAAAAAACTTGTGTGCAGAAAAAGAAATAGTTTCTGTATTCCGGAGTGTCATAACCGTGTGGAAAGCGTGTATGCTCAGTCTCTTTAGCTATTACATATTCCTGCATGTTTTCAAATCCAAGATAAAAGATGGAGAAAATGGCTACAGTGCCTATTATTATGGCAGGAATATAAAAAAACTGTTGTAGCGCATTCTTCTTTTCTATGTTTAATGTCATTCTGAAATAGGAATAACTGATAGGAAATACAAATGGTATTATGAATTTTGAAATGGTGTCCATTATCACAAGGTGTTCATAATTCACTAAAGGTGAAGTATAGCTTGCGGATATATAAAAATATAGTACGAATATAAACATGATAACTGCAAAGGCCTTTTGGTGAAGGTCTTTGTTTTTACGTGTAGTGGATAAAATAAACCACATAACGCATAAAATACATGGAATCAATGTAAGTGTCAGGCTTAACATAAAATTGTTGTTGAAAGACTGATATGTATTTTCGTTGCAAAATTATAAATTATTTCGATATAAAATTAAATAATTGCATATATTTTTAATAAATTGCAAAATGTATTTTATGATTTGTGCTATTTTTTATAAATTGTTTATCCTTGATACACCTTATTTATATATTGAAATAAAAATCATTTGTTTGGTTATATCTGTATGTTTTAAAAAATGCGAACTTTGCAAATGAAAAATAGTCTTAGTGTGAAAGTTGTTTTGTATAGGGTTTTAAGGTGTCTGTCTTTGTTGACCGTTTTGGTGCCGCAGGCATTGTTTGCGCAGAATGCACAATTTGTGCGTAATGGAGTTTCTTATGACTATATCTCTCCTGTTAATTTGCAGCGTAATGGTATGGCAAATGCCTTTAAGGCTGATGTTCACTTTAGACTTGATAATGCCAAATTGGATTTTACCTATCTGGATAATGAAACCTCCTTTGAGCGCTTGATGTCTGCTGTAGATTCTATTGGCATAGGTAATATTTTGTATATAGATTTGGTGTCTCAATCATCTCCAGAAGGACCTTATAATAGAAATGTGTGGCTTACAGAGCATAGAGCGCAGGTTGTTTATGATTCTTTGTTGTTTAGATATACCAATCTGGAACCTCTTGTAAGGGTTAGAAAGATAGCGGAATCCTGGGAGAATCTTAGTTATTATGTATTGGCGGATCCATTGCTGCAAGAGCAGAGTAAGCAGAGAATTTTAGAGGTTGTAGATGGAGTTGATGATGATTTGGATGCGGCAAAGAGACGTATGAAATATTCTTTGGGCGCAGATTCTGTTGTTGGAGATATATATAAATATCTGTTTGAAACCTACTATCCTGTGATTAGAAATACTGGTATATATATTGTATATCTTGTTGATATATTCAAGCCTGCAGGATTTAGAGATGTAGAAGCGATGGATGAATCTATACCTTATATATATTATCCACCTAATGAATTGGGGGTGCAATATGTAAAACGCCCGTTATTGGCCGTTAAGACGAATATGCTTTATAATGCATTCTTTACTCCCGATATGGGGCTTGCGCCAATTTGGAATGTTGAACTGGAATTATATCCTAAAGCTGATGGTTGCTGGTCTTTTATGGTGGAACATATATTTCCATGGATGAAAAAAGATGAAAAGCATCAGTATTTGCAAATACTTAATACACAGCTTGAAACGCGTAGATATTTTAAGAAGAATAATAGCTATAGCGGGCATTATCTTTCAGCATACGCAAATGCCAATCTGTATGATATCTGCTTTGATGCAGATGGCGGTAGTGGTTATCAGGGTGAAGGATTTGGTGGAGGTTTAGGCTATGGTTATGTGCTTCCGTTTGGAAAGAGTAAGCGTTGGAAAGCTGAGTTCTTTATTAAGGCCGGATATTATGAAAGTTACTACGATCCATACGATGCAGGCGATCCATATTTAGGTAAGTATTACTATCATTGGTTTGATGATCCAAATAAGTTTGTGAAACGAAATTGGCGTTTAAGATATTTCGGACCTACTGGTATTGGTGCTACTATTAGCTATGATCTTGTGCGTATAAAGCAGGCAGTTAAAAAATGATGCGAATATATTTTTAGAATTTTAATTGTTGTGCTCTGCTACACAGATGTGGCGGAGTTTTTTTTATTGTTTAATTTTGTTCAGTCTGAAATTATACGTGCTCTTTGGTAATGTATAATATATGTATATTTACAAATGTGAGTTTCAAAAGTGTTAAGATTTGTGTAAATCTTTGATAATAAGATTTGTACGATGTTTATTTGATGATTTGTATTCAAAGATTTGTTTTATTTTTCTAAAATTGCATTTTGTTTTCATATTGTGAAATTTTAATTTTTTATCTGAACAAAATTAAACAAACTCTTTTTCAAGTTGAAAAATCGTCGCGCGTATATATAAGTACCTTTGCATCGTAATCGATTGCAAAAAAACAAATGACACAACGCAGAACAAACAAAAACTCAATGATGCAGATAGTAGCCTGTCTGCTTTTGCTTGTTGTGTCAACATTTACCAGCTGCACACGTAAGGATCTATTCTTGAGAATTGACCAATCTGAAATTAGAATCAACATTAACGACATCAGCCTGGACATGCTTTGGGGTAATGATTGGAAAACTGAATTGCTTTATAACTGGGACAATCAGGTTCATGGTCGTTTAGGTTATACAGAGCCTGAGTGGATTCGTGCAACAATCTACGATTTGAATTCATCTACATTTAGCAGAACCGGTAGCTTTAACCGTAACTTTACAAGAGCCGGTGGAAGAGTCTCACTTACAGCAGGTCAGTGGTATGATATGTTGTTCTATAATGCCGATACAGAATACATTATCTTTGGCCAAAATGATTTAAACTCTGATTATATGGCTACCACTCGTTCAACATCGCATAATGTTTATACCCGTGCTTCAGAAGAAGATGCCGATATGCCTTCAAGATACTATTCAGACTACAACCAGCCTGATGAGTTGTTTGGTAGCTTTATTGATGATATGCAGATTTCAGAAGACCCTGATCATTATGAGCATATAATTGACTCTCTCGGTAATGTTGTAAGCGTATTCAATATTGAAACTACACTTAAGCCTTATACATTTATCTATTTGCTTCAAGTGGTAATAGTGAACAATAACGATGATAAAGGTGCAAGAGTGCTGGGTGGTAAGGGGCTGACACTTACCGGTATGGCTCAGGGCGTAGAACTCTTCTCACGCAGAACTCATGCAGAAGCAGTATCTGTAACAACAGAAGATGTTAAGCCAACTCAGTCGTTTAAGAATTTAGAACTTCCTAATGGAACAACAGCTGATTGTGAAATTTTTGCATCACGTATAGTTTCATGGGGATTGCCAGATGTTGCTCCATTGCAGGAACGCACAAAAGGTTCTACAGAGGTGAAAGAAGAAAATCATATTGGTGTTGGTTTGGTAACTCGTTCGGGTTATGTATATAACTACACCGTAGATATTACAGAACAGATGCATCAGCGTCCAACCGGCGGTGTTATCACAATTATTGTAGATGCAGGCGAGATAGATGATAAGTATATTGATAAACCTCAGGGTGGTGGTAATAATAATGGTGGTGGTTTCAATGCTTCTGTTGAAAATTGGGGTAATGAATATAATGCAAGTGTGACAATTTAAAATAATTAATAAATACAACTAAAAACTAAACGATTATGAATATGAATTTTTTTTAACTTTAAGGGTGTAAGCCAAAACAAAATGAATGAGTTTAATAATATTAATAATTTCAATCAAAAACAAAACATTATGAAAAAGAGTATTTTACTTTTGGCAGTTGCTGCTTCTTTTGCAGCTTGTACACAGAACGAGGAAATTAACGATGCAATTTCCCAGCAGGAGATCAAATTTGATCAGGTATTGAACAAAACCACCAAGGCAGAGATTGTTAATTCTTCAGATTTAGCAACTCCTGGTTTCTCTGTGTTTGGTAAAAAAACACCAAACGCCGGTGGTGACGCATTCTGGGTGTTTGGTAAAGATTCTGAAGCTAATGGTACTCAGGTAAGTAGTAATAATGACGGTGAAAGTTGGAGCTATACAGGTACTCAGTATTGGGATAAAGTTGCTACATATAATTTTTATGCAGCAGCACCTTATAATGCTAACATTACATTTGATAAGGAAACAGAGCTGTTTACTTTCTCAAATGTTACTTGGGGTACAGCCACAGATGTAGCTTATGATTATCTTATTGACCGTAATGGTGCAACAGTTAATGCAGCAGAAGAAGGCGCTACAAAAAATGCAGTTGCTTTTGAATTCCATCATGTTATGGCAAAAGTTGATTTTAAGGTTATGACAACTATTGATGGTGTTAAAATCAATAAACTTGTTATGCAGGGTTGGAATGCCAATGAAGCAACATTTGCTCAGGTAGCCAGTGCTGCAAATCTAGATGAAACTTGGAGTGTAATTGATTACTCAGAATGGGCAATGGAAGATGCTACTTTAGAAGGTAAGGTGATTGTTTCTTCAGAATCAATTTCAATTACACAAAATGCTGAAGCTGTTACTTATGGTGAAACATATATAATGGTTCCTCAGAATATTGCTGCTCTGAAATTCATTGTTGATTATGAGATTGCAGGTGAACCTTTCATCAATCAGCCTGTAACATTGGCAAGTGTATGGGGAACTGATTCACATATTACATATACTTTGAATATTGGTGGTGGTTCAGAACCAATCAACTTTACAGTTAATTCTGTATGTGGTTTCTGTGTTAATCCTGGTACAGAAGACCCAGAAGTTGATGTTAAACCATAATAAACTTAAGGAGACGAATTAAACAAAACCAAAAACTAAATAAAAAATTATAGAATTATGAAAAAGAGTGTTTTATTTTTAGCAACAGCAGCTTTGTTCGCTGCATGTACAAACGATTCAGTTCGCGAAAATATAGCTGACGATCAGGTAGAAATAGGTTTCTCAACCTATATTCAGAAACCTGTAGCTTCTAAAGCAGACAATTCAACTGCAGAAACTTTAAAGAATCTTGAGGCATATCATCAGAACTTCGTTGTTAACGGCTTTAAAACCGTTGCTACTACAGAAACTCAGGTGTTTGCAAATCAGTTGGTTACTTATGCAGATTCCAAGTGGGGCTATTCTCCTGTAAGCTATTGGGATAAATCAGCATCAAAATATTCATTCTATGCAGCTGCTCCACAGACTGCAACTTGGACTTTTGCTAATGATGCAACTAAAGGTAAGTATTACACTATTTCTAATTTCACTGTAACTGGTACTTCATTGGCTTTAGCTACACGTGAAACTCCTGATGCAGCTGCAGTATTTGGTACAGAAGATTTGATGATTGCAACTGATATTGATAATCATACTGCTTTTACAACAGAAGCTGTTAACTTTACATTCAATCACATTCTGTCAAGATTTAATATTGCTATCAGCACATCAATTTCAGAAGGTACTGTTACTTTGAAAAGTCTTACAGTGAATGGTATGAATAATAAAGGTTCGTTTGACGAGAGCTTAGCTGCAGCTTCTACTGCCGGTTCAACTGCACGTTGGAATAATCTTGCTGTTGATGGAACTTATGCAATAACAGCAGTTAAAGACGCTTCTAATAATGATGTTGTTGTGAATGCAAACAAGCAGTTTGTTTATCAGGGTTTGGTTATTCCACAAACTGCAGCTTATGAATCAATCAATTTAGATGGTACTTCAGGTGAAACTGCACCTTATCTGAATATTCAGTACACTATTAAGACTGGTGAATCAAATGAGCAGTCATATAGCTATTATTACAACCTTGCAGGTCTTTTTGGCGCAACTGCAGAAACCCCTCTTGCATTTAATGAAGGTTGGCAGAATAACCTATATATTACAATAGGTGCTGCTGCAATCAACTTTGATGCTCAGGTTTACGAATGGGCAACACAGACTCCTGGAGGTAATTTAGAGGTTCAGTAATATTTTATGAAACTGATAATTATGAAAAAAAGCCTATTAATATTAGCAACTGTTGCTACTCTTACTGCATGTTCTAACGATTCAGTTCGTGAGAACATTGCAGCAGAGCAGGTTGAAATAGATTTTTCAACTTATACTCAGAAAGCTGTTGGCACTAAAGCCGATGCTACTACAGTAGGTTTGGAAAAGTACTATACAGAGTTTACTGTATATGGCTGGAAGACCGTTAAGAATGAAGAGACCGGTGCGAATGAAGATCAGAAGGTTTTCAACGCTCAGTCTGTAAACTATGTGGAGAATTCAGATTCATGGACATATTCACCAAAGAAGTTCTGGGATAAGGTTGCTTCAAAATATAATTTCTATGCAGCTGTTCCTGTAGGTAATGATGGCTTCTCTTTTAATGAAACCGACAGAATCTTTGAAATTGAAGAATTTGTAGCAGAAGGTAAATCTCTTGCAGTAGAAACAGCTCAAAAACCTGATGCATCAATATCTTTCGTAGAAGTTGAAACTGATTTGATGATTGCAGATGCAATAGAAAGAGGTATGACTACACAGTCTGCAAAAGCACGAGTTGATTTTAAGTTTAATCATATCCTTTCCCGATTGAATGTAGGTGTTAAATGTGATGGTCTGGAAGATGGTCAAACTATGACACTGAATTCTCTAAAGATTGGTGGAATTGTATCTAAGGGTTCATTTAATGAAAATGATCGTTGGGCTTTATCAACTGAAGGTTCTGATGTAGTAACTCTTGTTAATGCGGTAGAAGATGCTACAACAAATACTGTTGCTATTACTGCAGAAAACAAGTTTGTATATCAGGGATTGTTGATTCCACAAGAGGCTGAATATTCAGAGGTCGCACTTGATGGAACTGGTAAAGAAGAAACTCCTTATTTATATATCAACTATACAATAGATAATGAGAATTTCTATGCCTATTACAATTTAGCCGCTTTGTTTGGGGTTACTGAGAACAATTCTCTTGCGTTCCAGGAAGGTTACCAAAACAATCTTTACATAACTATTGGTGCTTCTGCAATTGAATTTGATGCCGATGCATACGTATGGCAGGATGATAATAATAGTAATTTAGAGGTTAACGAATCAATAAAAGAAAATTAAAAGCAAAAACAGAAAACCAAGGTACGGACGGGCGTGAGCTCATACCGTACCGAGGTTTGAAAAATATTATTAACTATATAAATAACGATTTTAAAAAGATGAAAAAAAGTTTGCAATTTTTAGGTTTGGCACTGCTTGCAGCAGGTTGCTCAGATAGTGCTATGCTTGAAAACATTAAAGAAAACACGAATGATTATTCAAATCTGATTGAGTTCTCAAATGCTTTTGTTGAAAACCCAACACGTACTTCGTTAGGAGTAGGTCAGTCGTTCCCTGTAGGTTCACAGATGGCAGTCTATGGATTCCAGAAGACCGGCGATGTAGTGGAGGCTGTTTTCAACAACCAGATGGTAGAATGTACTGATAGCGAAGCAGGTGTATGGACCTACAGTCCTAAAAAGCCTTGGGTAAGCGAATCAGAATACGATTTCTACGGTTTCTTCCCATACGCAGCAGAGGGACTCTACACATTTGATGCAGAAACCAAAATGATATCAGTTGAAAACTATACAGTGAAAGATGCAATTGCTGAACAACAGGATCTTATGATTGCACAGCGCAATTATACAAATCCGTTCAACACAGTTCACATGAACTTCAACCACATCTTGAGTAATGTAAACTTCTATGCAAAGGTTGCTCCAAATGTTAATATGGAGGGTATCAGCAGTATTGATATTCTGAGATTTGATGTAGAGCGTCTTGCAAACAAGGGTTCATATACTCAGACAGGCTGGGTAAACAACCACGAAGCAAAAGGTGCTTGGGAAGTAATTGAGGGTACATATTATAATTTCCCTGGTGTAGGAACATCTACAATGGCTCTGACCAAAGAGAATCAGGGTGTTGCAGTTGATATGCTGCTTATGCCTCAGACACTCTTCTTCCACAATGATTCAGATGAAAAGGATCCTGTAATCAACATCACATACAAGATCTCTTATGAAGACAATACATCTGTAACAATGAGCAAGAGCCTGCGTTTATCAAGCATTAAGGGCGTAAGTAAGTCATCTACAGAGGCTCTGCCTATCTACGAATGGTTGCCAAACAACAAGTACAACTACGTTATGGCTATCAATCCTGAACTGACAACCCGTAAATGGGATGTTGATTGGGATGGTTCTGATAATGGTGGTGATAAGGAGAAGAACGAAGGTTCTAACTATAATCCTGATGATCCAAATCACATCACAGTTTGGGAAGACGAAAATGGCGATGGTCAGATAGATGAAGGCGAAACAAAAGAGTATCCTGTTGCTTGGGAAGACATTGATGGCGATGGTAAACTGGAAGGTGGTATTGACCGCGACAATGATGGTAAGATTGATGATGTTGACCAGGATGGTGGCACAGTAACTGTTCCTGTTGATCCTAATTCAACTAACAGCAATCCTACCGACGGTGATGCTAACAACCCTGAAGATAAGGATGTTATTCTGGTTTATGTTGATACAGATGGCGATAATGTTCCTGATGATTGGCGTCAGCTTGAAAAAGATCCTGATACAGGTGTAATTACTCCTGAAAAAGAACAGGAAGTATCATACATTGAATTCTCTGCCGAAGTTATTGACTGGGTTGAAGAATACGATGTTAACTATGATATTGCAAACTAATTGTAGTATCTAACAGATGAAATAGGCCGGTTGGGGTTGAATGTCTCCTTCCGGTCACAAAGAGAAAAATGATTGGAATATGAAAAAACTTTATTCAATATTATTTGTAGTGGCAATGTCTCTATTTGTGTGTTGCGATAGAGAAAATCCTGATGGCATTTCTAACGAAATGGCTATTAAAATGTCTGTGTCAGTGGATAAGACTAAAGCTATACTTACCACAGATAATATAATAAACACCTCTATCGGTGTGTTTGGCTATAAAGAACAGATTTCCAATCAAAACAATAAGTATCTGGTATTTAATAATGAGAAATTATCATTTGAATCAGATTCTTGGGCTTATTCGCCTGTAAGATATTGGGATACACAGACTGCATATTCGTTTATTGCATACGCCCCATATCAGGAGAATTCAGATGATGTTTCAGTGAATGATTTTGAGGGCATTACTATTAATGGCATTCCACAATGGCAAGATGCAGATGATGCGGAATCAAAGGACTATGTAGTTGCGTTGACAGACAGTGCCGCAACAAACTATATAAATAATGGTGGAGTAGATTTGAAATTTCATCATATATTGGCAAATCTAAAGATTACAGCATATAAAGAGGGGGATGCGGCTTTTGAAATACACTCTATTTCAATAGGCGATAATATAGATAATCAGAGAGTACCGTCCGAAGGTACTTTGCGCAGTTATGTGCAGAATTTTAACGCTGAAAGAGCTGATGGTGAATTTAGTGAAGTGGAATTGAGCGGAAATCCTGTTTCGTTGTTTGCAGGTAATATGGCAGTTGAACAGGCTGCCAATGTAGTGGCGAATCTTTTAGTGGCTCCATTTACTGCAGGAGCAGATTTGCCACTGACTATTACCTATACTGAAAATGGTGCAGAAAAGAGTGCAACAATAAATAGCGGTATAACTGAATTCATTTCCGATGCAGTTTATAATGTTACGCTGAAATTTATAGATAATCAGGAACCGTTAGGGCCATTCGGTCCGGGTATTATACAGGCGCCGGTATCAGAGTATGCTTATAGTATTACAGATGGTTCAAGAACTAAAATTCTGGCATTCGACTATAATGGAGGTACACCATTTGTAAAAACAGTTGCATCAAACCATCATGAGGGAATCCTGTGGATGTCATCGGACGATATTAATGATGATACTCCTGATAAGTTCTCAATAAATTATGATATAGATGGAACAAATACCGTTTCTTACTATCTGACTTGTGATGAAGATGGACAACTGCTGGTGACAGATAATCCTGATGAAGCCTGTAGCTTTAAAACTTCTGATCCGAACCTTCCGGGATTTTCAATGTCATGTTATGATAAAGATGGTGTTTTAAAGGGTAGAATAGTGTGGAATTCAGAAAAACAGATATTTGAGGTGTCGTCTGTGCTCAATTTTACTGGTTCTATTCAGGAAAGCAGATGCTGGAGAACGTCAAATATTATAGAGTGTCATGTGACTGATAGATTTGCAGGTCCTGTTATATATGTGAATAACAACAGCAGCTTTAGCGGATTTAATGTATATACGCAGGAACTTTCTCCCGGAGGACGTCTTGATTTTGATGTAGTTGCATCAAGAATGGATTTTCAATATTTCTTTGATGGAAATATGACGAGATTCTTTTTTGAAGGATGTACGGAAAATATGTATCAGCAGGTACCTGATCAGGTCTATACTAATTGGAACTGGAGCTTGGAGGGTGCCGATGGCTATGCGGAAATAGATAACAATGGTACCATAAATTATTATAATCAGGCTCCTGCCGATATTATAATAGTGGTAACAGTACGCGGAATAGCTGAATACAATCCTGTAAGATATATTGAGGGGTATTTCAGGTTAAAACTAAAGGGTTAAACTAATTGATGAGATTTGTAAAATGAAAATAAATGATGTGGTAAATAATTTAGTTTTTGGTTGTTTCAATGAGTGGTATTCTTCACATTGATGGTGAAGAATGCTGCCCATTGATTGTTTGTTAACTATGTCGTTGTTTTGCATATTATATATAAGGTGTAATACATAAGTGTATAAATAGGAAATGTTTAATGTTAGTTTTGTTATAGGAATGCATAATTATCATTATGAACGATAACATATTTTGTTTGGGTGTGCGACGCAGTGATTGCGTTACACACTTTTTTTTCTAAAAATTTGTGGGAATGATATAATATCACTACTTTTGCACTGAATTAGATGATGTGTTGAGGGGCTCGAGAGCCTCTCTTTTTCGTTATTAAAATAGAATATATGATAGACAAACTTCAAGTTCGCGAGTTGGTAACAAAGTGGTTGGAAACCAAAGAGGGTTATTTCTTGGTAGATGCTGATGTCAGTGCAGACAACAGAATTTTGGTGGAAATAGATCACCCGGAAGGTGTTTGGATAGACGATTGTGTAGAGTTGAGCAGACATATTGAATCCAATTTTGACAGAGAAATTGAAGACTATGAACTCGAAGTGGGTTCTGCCGGCATTGGGCAGCCTTTCAAGGTTTTACAGCAGTATGTAAACCATGTGGGCAGCGAAGTAGAGGTCCTGCCAAAAAGTGGTACTAAACTGAAAGGTGTTTTGGTAAGTGCCGACGAAAATGGTTTTGTTTTGCAAACTAAGGTAAAACAGACGGTAGAAGGATCAAAGCGTCCTAAATTGGTGGATGTGGAGATGCTTTTTAAGTATGAAGAAATTAAATATACAAAATACGTAATAAGCTTAAAGTAATTATGGCTAAGAAAGCAGAGGTGATCTCATTGATTGAGACATTCCAGGAGTTCAAAGAGCAGAAGAACATTGACCGTGCTACTTTGGTAAATGTTCTCGAAGAGAGTTTCCGCAATGTTATTTCAAAGATGTTCGGAACCGATGAAAACTATTCGGTTATTGTGAATCCGGATAAGGGTGACTGTGAAATACAGCGTACCCGTGTAGTGGTTGAAGATACAGAAGTTGAAGACCCTAACACACAGATTTCACTTAGCGAAGCTGCGCAGATTGACCCCGACTTTGAAGTAGGTGAAGAGGTTACAGAACCTATAGATTTTGCACTGTTTGGTCGTAGAGCTATTCTAACTCTTCGTCAAACTTTGGCATCAAAGATTCTGGAACTGGAAAAAGACAGCCTGTATAACAAATATATAGAGAGAGTAGGTACAGTTATAATTGCTGAAGTATATCAGGTATGGAAAAAAGAGGTTCTTTTGCTTGATGAAGAGGGTAATGAACTGTTGCTTCCTAAAACAGAACAGATCCCATCTGACTTCTTCCGTAAGGGTGAATCGGTACGTGCAGTGATAGATAAAGTGGAAAATGTAAACAATCCAAAGATTCTGCTAAGCCGTACATCGCCTGTTTTCTTACAGCGTCTGTTTGAACAGGAGGTACCTGAAATTAATGATGGTCTTATTACTATTAAGAGAATTGCTCGTATCCCTGGTGAAAGAGCAAAAATCGCTGTAGAATCTTACGATGACCGTATAGATCCTGTAGGTGCTTGTGTAGGTGTTAAGGGTTCACGTATTCACGGTATTGTTCGCGAACTTCGTAACGAAAACATCGATGTAATTAACTATACATCAAACGTAGAACTCTTTATTAAACGTGCTCTCAGCCCGGCAAGAATATCGGAACTGAATATTGTTGAAGAAGAGAAGCGTGCAGAAGTTTATCTGCGTCAAGACCAGGTGTCACTTGCAATTGGTAAGAACGGTTTGAATATTAAACTCGCAAGTATGCTTACCGGTTATACTATCGATGTATTCCGTCAGCTTGACGAAGTTCAGGAAGAGGATGTATATTTGGATGATTTCCGTGGAGATATTGAAGATTGGATTATCGATGCTCTGCATGATGCAGGTATGGATACAGCTAAGATGGTATTGCGTGCTCCACGTGAGATATTGTTAGAGAGTGCAGATTTGGAGGAAGAACAGATTGACGAAATTTTGTCAATATTGGCATCTGAATTTGCTGAAGAAGAGGAATTCCAACATTTCCTGAGATAATTAAAGATTTTGTTCATAAAAATTTCTTATAGATGGCAATAAGAATAGGAAAGATAGCAAGAGAATTAAATGTAGGTGTCAAAACAATAACTGATTTCCTGCAGAAGAAAGGTTTTGAGGATGTCTCTACAGAGAATCCTAATTATAAACTGTCCGATGAACAGGAGAACCTTTTGGTAGTAGAATTTAGTCAGGATAAGGCAAGAAAGGAGGAGGCAATCAGAAAGATGCGTCCAAAGAATAAACAGGCTAATAATAAGCCCGAAGCCGAACCTGTGGAAGAAGAGATTCTGAAACTTGAAAAGCCTGCTGAACCTGTAATCCAGTTTAAAACAGTAGGAAAGATTCAACTTGATGAATCTATGGCAACCGAATCTACATACGTAAAGTCGGCAAGAGAGGAAAAGGCTGCAAAAGAAGAGGTTAAGCCTGCACCAAAGGTTGAACAGAAGCCTGTTCAGAAAGAGGAACCAAAACCTGCGCAAAAGGTTGAACAGAAGGCAGAGCCTGTTGTTCAGGCTAAACCTGTGGAAAAACCAAAGGCTGAACCTGCGGTAAAACCACAGCCGGTGGCAAAACCTGAATCAAAACCAGAGCCAAAGCCGGAGCCAAAACCAGCACCAGCAGCTAAGCCACAGCCGGTAGCAAAGCCGGAACCAAAACCTGTTGCAGAAAAGCATGCTCCAAAACAGACTCCTGTGGCTAAACAGGAGCAAAAGGAGGCTGCTCCTGCAGTAAATAAGCCTGCAGAGGTTTTCAAACTGGAGACTCCAAACTCCGGACTAAATATTAAGACTATTGGTAAGATAGATTTGAGTGCCATCAATCAATCTACTAGACCAAAGAAAAAGTCAAAGGAGGAGAAGAAGAAAGAACGTGAAGCTAAAGAAAAACAGCGTCAGCAGCAGCGTGAAGCCTATAAAGAGTCTATAATGAAGGAGATTAGTAAAAATAATCCTTCAAAGGCAAAAAACAATAATAACGATTCAAAACCTCAACAGAACGATGCTCCTAAAAAGAAGAACAGAGTTCGTATAGGTGGAGAAAAAGTAGATATAAACAAGGCTTCAAACTTTAATCAGGGCGGTGGCGAACAGCCATACGGTGGTAAGAAAGGTGGTTCCGATCAGCACGACAAGAAAAAAGGTGGTGGTAGAAACTCTAAAGATCATCGTCACGTTAAGACTGAAAAGGATTTTAGCAGCGAAGATGTAAATCGTCAGATTAAAGAGACATTCTCCAAATTTGCAAAGGGTAAGAATAAGTCTTCAAAATATAGAAAAGATAAACGTGAAGTTGCCCACATGCGTCAGCAGGAGATGCTGGAGCAGGAGATGGCAGAAAGCACAGTATTGAAGTTGACTGAATTCGTAACAGCGAATGAACTTGCAACAATGATGAATATACCAGTTACTCAGGTTATTGCAACTTGTATGAGCGTAGGTATAATGGTTTCTATCAATCAGCGCCTTGATGCGGAAACTATCAATATTGTAGCAGAAGAACATGGATTTACCACTGAATATGTAAGTGCAGAGGTAGCACAGCAAATTCAGGAGGAGGCAGACAGAGAGGAAGATTTGCAGCCTCGTGCTCCTATTGTAACAGTGATGGGACACGTTGACCATGGTAAGACTTCACTGCTTGACTATATCCGTAAAGCTAATGTTATTGCCGGTGAGGCCGGTGGTATTACTCAGCACATTGGTGCTTATAATGTAAAATTAGAGGACGGACGTAAGATTACATTCCTTGACACTCCGGGTCACGAAGCCTTTACTGCTATGCGTGCTCGTGGTGCTCAGGTTACCGATATTGCCATTATTATTGTGGCTGCCGACGATAATGTGATGCCTCAGACAAAAGAGGCTATTGCACACGCAACAGCTGCAGGCGTTCCTATTGTATTTGCCATCAATAAAGTGGATAAGCCTGCTGCCGATCCAGAACGTATTAAACAGGAACTTGCGCAGATGAACTTCCTGGTAGAAGATTGGGGCGGTAAGTATCAGTCACAGGATATTTCGGCAAAACATGGTATGGGTGTACCTGAACTTATGGAAAAGGTGCTTCTGGAAGCTGAAATGCTTGACTTGAAGGCAAATCCTAACCGTAAGGCTACAGGTTCAATTATTGAATCTTCATTGGATAAGGGACGTGGATATGTAGCTACAGTGCTGGTATCTAACGGTACTTTAAAGATGGGTGATATAGTTATTGCAGGAACCTTCTGGGGTAAGGTGAAAGCTATGTTCAATGAACGTAACCAGAAAATCAAGGCTGCAGCGCCTGCAGAACCTGTATTGATTCTGGGTATGAATGGTGCACCTCAGGCGGGTGTTACATTCCACGTGGTTGATACTGAACGTGAAGCTCGCGAAATTACCAGCAAACGTGAACAGTTACAACGTGAACAGGGTATCAGAACAACAACTACTCTTACACTTGATGAACTTGGACGTCGTATTGCTATGGGCGACTTCCACGAACTCAACCTTATCGTTAAGGCCGACGTGGATGGTTCTGCCGAAGCATTGAGCGATTCACTTATCAAGCTTTCAACTCCGCAGGTACAGGTTAATGTAATGTATAAGGCGGTAGGTGCAATTTCTGAAAGTGACGTTAGTTTGGCTGCTGCATCAAATGCAATTATTGTAGGTTTCAATGTTCGTCCATCGGGCGCAGCAAAGAAACAGGCCGAACAAAACGATGTAGATATCAGAATATATTCAATCATTTACGATGCTATAGACGAAGTTAAGGCAGCTATGGAAGGTCTGCTTGCTCCTACAGTGAAGGAGGAAGTTACATCAACTATAGAAGTATTGGAAGTATTCCATATATCGAAGGTTGGTATGGTTGCCGGCGGACGTGTACGTGAAGGTAAGGTTAACAGAAACGATCGTGCTCGTGTAATTCGTGATGGTATTGTTATACACAATGGTAATATCCAGGCTTTGAAACGTTATAAGGACGATGTGAAAGAGGTTACAGCGGGTGTTGACTGCGGTATCAGCTTGGTATCTTATAACGATTTGAAAGAGGGCGATATGATTGAAACATATACTCAGATAGAGGTTAAACAGACACTTTGATTTTTATGGATTTCTTTCAAACGTTGAATACGTTGGATTACATAATCCTGATTCTGTTGCTGATAGGTTTACTGACAGGATTCGCACAAGGAGTTATCAAACAGGCCTTCGGTTTGGGAGGCTTGGTTGGTGGCTTGATATGCGGAGCATTGCTCTATAAACCGGCTGCAGTTTTCCTGCAGGATGCTATAGATATGGATGATAATGTAGCTCAAGTGGTAGCTTTTATCATTATTCTGATAATTGTGCCATTGGTATTCTCGATAGTAGGAAATCTGTTGTCAAAGTTTGTAAAGATAATCTCATTAGGATTTGTCGATCGTCTTTTGGGAGGAGTCTTTGGCGTGCTTAAGTTCTTTATTGTGATAGGTCTCTGTATTCAATTACTGGAGATGACAGGTATAGCCGATAAGGTGATACGTAGCGGAGAAAAGAAAGAGTCGCGTTTCTATGAACAGGCTCGCGTATTGTCCGATAACTGTCTTAGATGGACCTGGAACAAAGTGCTGCCACACGTTGAAGAGAAAGATGAAAGTAACGGAAACGGAACTGAAAAAATTATTTGACGGTGAAACGGAACGACAATACTGATAATAGTCTTGTCAGAGAGATATCGAACGAGAAATATAAATACGGTTTTACAACAGATGTCCATACGGAAATAATGGACCGTGGGCTGAATGAAGATGTAATCCGTATGATTTCTGCAAAGAAGGGTGAACCCGAATGGTTGCTTGATTTCAGATTGAAAGCCTACAATTACTGGCTTACACTTGAGATGCCAAAATGGGCTCATCTTGATATCCCTGAAATAGACTATCAGAATATTTCATATTATGCCGATCCTACAGTAAAAAAGGACGGCCCAAAATCTTTGGACGAAATAGATCCACAACTGATGAACACTTTCGATAAGTTGGGTATTCCTCTTGAGGAACGCCTGGCTTTGAGCGGAGGTGTAGCTGTTGATGCGGTGATGGACTCTGTATCGGTAAAGACCACTTTTAAACAGACACTTGCCGAAAAGGGAATAATATTTTGCTCCATAAGCGAAGCTGTGCGTGAACATCCCGATTTGGTAAAACAGTATTTGGGAAGTGTTGTTAATTACAGAGACAACTTTTATGCTGCACTAAACAGCGCTGTATTCAGTGATGGTTCATTTGTGTATATTCCAAAAGGTGTGCGTTGCCCAATGGAACTTTCTACCTATTTCCGTATAAATGCTGCGGGAACAGGTCAGTTTGAACGTACTCTGATTGTAGCAGATGACGACAGCTATGTCTCATATTTAGAGGGTTGTACAGCGCCAATGCGCGATGAAAACCAACTACATGCAGCAATAGTTGAGATAGTGGTTCTGGACAGGGCTGAGGTTAAGTACAGCACGGTGCAGAATTGGTATCCGGGCGATGAAAACGGACGTGGCGGAGTATATAACTTTGTAACCAAACGCGGTCATCTGCGTGGTGTGAACAGCAAACTCTCTTGGACTCAGGTAGAGACAGGTTCTGCCATTACCTGGAAATACCCAAGTTGTGTGCTTTCCGGTGATGGTTCGCAAGGAGAATTTTACTCCGTGGCATTAACCAATAACTATCAACAGGCCGATACCGGTACTAAAATGATTCACATAGGAAAGAACACAAGCAGTACTATCATAAGCAAAGGTATATCGGCAGGTCATAGCCAGAATTCATATCGCGGACTTGTACGAGTAGCCAAAAATGCAGATGGTGCCAGAAACTACAGCCAGTGTGACTCTCTGCTTTTAGGAAGTAAGTGTGGCGCTCATACATTCCCATATATGGATATTCATAATGAAACAGCCATAGTGGAACACGAAGCCACAACATCAAAAATATCGGAAGATCAGTTGTTCTACTGTAATCAGCGCGGTATTCCAATGGAAGAGGCTATTGGTCTTATAGTGAATGGCTATGCAAAAGAGGTATTGAACAAATTGCCAATGGAATTTGCTGTTGAGGCACAGCGTTTGTTGGCAGTATCATTAGAAAATACAATAGGTTGATAATATGCTTAAAATAGATAATCTGCACGCAAGTATAAACGGCAAGGAGATTTTGAAAGGTATAAATCTCCAGGTAAACCCGGGCGAAGTTCACGCTATTATGGGACCTAATGGTTCGGGTAAGAGTACTATGAGCAATGTGCTTGTAGGTCATCCTGCATATACAGTGACAGAGGGCAGTGTAATATATAAAGGTAAAAATCTGCTGGATATGCCGGTGGAACAGCGTAGTCACGAAGGACTGTTCCTCTCATTTCAATATCCTGTAGAGATACCGGGGGTAAGTATGACAAATTTTATGCGTACTGCCATAAACGAAAAACGTAAGTATTTGGAATTGCCACCATTATCTCCATCTGATTTCTTAAAGCTTATAAAGTCAAAGAGAGATTTGGTAAAACTGGATAGCAAATTTATGAATCGTTCTGTAAACGAAGGATTCAGTGGTGGTGAAAAGAAACGTAATGAGATATTCCAGATGGCAATGTTAGAACCGTCATTGAGCATATTGGATGAAACCGATTCAGGTTTGGATATAGATGCTTTGCGTATAGTTGCAGAGGGTGTAAATAAACTAAAGACACCTGAAACATCTGTAATAGTAATTACTCACTATCAGAGACTTTTGGATTATATAAAACCGGATATTGTACACGTGTTGTATCAGGGTAGGATAATTAAAACTGCCGGTCCGGAATTGGCGTTGGAACTTGAAGAACGCGGCTACGACTGGTTAATCAAAGAGTTTGAAGATTCGCAAAAATGAACGTCAGTAATATTTACATAGATCTGTTTCGTGAAAACAGACAGGTAATAGATTCCGGAATTTCTCCTATATTGAATGGTTGCAGAGAGGCTGCGTTAGAGGCACTGCAGAAATATGGTCTGCCTGCAACAAAGCAGGAAGAGTATCTGCATTTCAATGCAGAGGAGTTGTTCCGTACCGATTGGGGTATGAATCTTGGAAGATTGAATATGCCTGTCGATTATGCCGAAGCATTCCGTTGTAATGTGCCAAATTTAAGCACGCTGCTTTACTATTTGGCAGGCGATACATTGGTACAATCGGAATCGGCTGCTCGTGTGCAGACGGCAGAAGGCGTTCTGATAGGCAGTTTGAACAGTCTGGCAAAAGATTATCCGGAACTTGTTGGAAGATACTACGCCAAAATAGCCAAAATGGAACGTAGCGGTATAGCAGCCATAAATACTCTGTTTGCTCAGGATGGACTGTTTGTATATGTACCGGATGGTGTTGTGGTTGAGAAGCCTGTTCAGCTGGTTTCGCTTTTGCAGTCTAAAGTAGATATGATGGTCAATCGCAGAATATTGGTTGTGTTAGGTAATAATGCACAGCTTAAATTATTGTTGTGTGACCACTCTATAGATAGCAGAAATGCACTCTCTGTTCAGGTAGTTGAGGCATTCGTAGGCAGTGGCTCGCAGTTCAGTTATTATGATCTGGAAGAGACACATACTGCAAATAATCGTATTAACGAACTATTTATTGAACAGCAGGCAGACAGTAGTGTAGAGTTGAAAACCATCACTCTGCATAATGGAAAGACCAGAAATTCCATCTTTGCTACATTGGCAGGAAAGGGTGCTTCTCTTAATGTAGATGGTGTGGCTATAACAGATAAGCAGCAACAGGTTGATAACTACACATATATAGATCATAAGGTGTCAGATTGTACAAGCAGTGAACTTTATAAATATGTGCTGGATCAGGAATCTCAAGGTGTTTTTGCCGGCAGAGTATTGGTAAGAGAAGATTCACAACGTACTGTTGCGCATCAGACAAACAGAAACATCTGCCTGACACGTTCTGCACGTATGTTTACCCAACCTCAGTTGGAGATATATGCAGACGATGTTAAGTGCAGTCATGGTGCAACAGTCGGCCAGCTTGACGATAAGGCTATGTTCTATATGCAACAACGTGGTATATCAGCTGCAGAAGCGCGTACATTGTTGATGCTTGCCTTTGTGGATGAAGTAATAGGCAACGTAAAACTTGAACCTCTGCGTGACAGATTACGCCGTTTGGTGGAAAAACGCTTCCGTGGCGAATTGGGACATTGCGAAGGATGTAATATTTGCAAGTGATATGTTTAGTGTTGAAAAGATAAGAGAGGATTTCCCTATTTTGGGACGTACAGTATATAACAAACCGTTGATATACTTGGATAATGCGGCAACCACACAGAAACCTAAATGTGTGATTGATGCCATAAGCGATGCCTACTGCAATGTGAATGCAAATGTGCATCGTGGCGTACATTTCTTATCGCAACAGGCTACAGAAATGTTGGAGTCGGCCCGCGAAACGGTGCGTTCGTTCATTTCGGCAGAGAGTACAGAAGAGATCATCTTTACACGTGGTACAACAGAGAGTCTGAATCTTCTGGCATCATCGTTTTCAGAGAGATTCCTGCAAAAGGATGATGAGATAATAATATCGGCAGCTGAACATCACAGTAATATAGTGCCCTGGCAGATGCAGGCACAGAAAAGGGGCTTTGTAATAAGAATAGCACCTATAACGGAGAGCGGAGAACTTGATTTTGATGCTTTGCAACTGTTGGTGAACCCAAAGACCAAACTGATTAGTATTACACACGTTTCGAATGTGTTAGGTAGTGTAATGCCTATAAAACAGATTGCAGAATTTGCTCATAAGAATGGCGCTTATATAGCAGTTGACGGAGCGCAGTCTGCACCTCATATCAAGGTGGATGTAAAAGAACTTGATGTGGATTTCTTTGCGTTTAGCGGTCATAAAGTTTATGGCCCTACAGGTATAGGTGTACTATATGGCAAACGTGAACTGTTGGAACAACTTCCTCCGTATCAGGGAGGTGGTGAAATGATAAAGAAGGTTACCTTTGAACATACTACCTATAACGAACTTCCATATAAATTTGAAGCGGGAACCCCCGATTATGTAGGCAGTATTGCATTGGCAAAAGCCATAGATTATGTTCAGGAATTAGGAATGGAGAATATAGCTGCATACGAAGATGAACTCTGTACATACGCTGTAGAAAAATTACGTGCTATAGATGGTATCCGTTTTATTGGTGAACCAAAGCAACGTAGTGGAGTGGTATCGTTCTTAGTAGGTAATACCCATCCTTCCGATATAGGTACTTTGCTGGATAAACTCGGAGTGGCAGTGCGTACAGGTCATCATTGTGCAGAACCGTTGATGGACAGATTCGGAATACCCGGTACAGTTAGAGCCTCTTTTGCGCTTTATAATACCAAAGCAGAAATTGATGCCTTTATAGCAGCTTTGGAACGTGTATCTAAAATGTTGATGTAGTATGTTGTTGCCTTTTTTGGAATCGGGACGTATAGAGGCAGGTTGCGACGAAGCCGGCAGAGGCTGTTTGGCAGGTCCTGTATTTGCAGCTGCAGTTATTTTACCGCAGGATTTCAGTAACGATTTGCTTAACGATTCCAAACAACTGACAGAAAAACAGCGTTATTTGTTGCGCCCCATAATAGAAAAAGAGGCTTTGGCGTGGGCTGTTGGTGTGGTAAGTGCCGAAGAGATAGATAAAATAAACATTCTGGCAGCATCTTTTTTGGCTATGCATAGAGCTGTAGATGATTTGAAAATCAGGCCGGAACATCTGCTTATAGACGGAAATCGTTTCAAACCATACGGGAATGTACCATTTACCACAATAGTAAAAGGAGATGGAAAAATGGCTTCAATAGCGGCTGCATCTATACTTGCTAAAACCTATAGAGACGATTTTATGAATAAGATTGCAGCGGAATATCCCCAATATGACTGGCAGTCAAATAAAGGCTATCCTACTGTAAAACATAGAAATGCAATAAAGGAATACGGTATTACTCCGTATCATAGAAAGAGTTTTAATCTTTTGGGCGATACACAGCTGTCGCTTTGGTAATAATTCACTAATTTTGCACTCGCAAATTAAGAGTAAGTACTTTAAATTTAATTTATATGAAACAGAAAGCATTATTGATGATTTTGGACGGTTGGGGTTTAGGTAATGGAACTCAGGCTGATGTGATTTGCAAAACTCCTACTCCATATATGGATTATCTGAATGCTACATATCCTCATGCACAGCTTTTGGCAAGTGGTGAGAATGTAGGTCTGCCTGATGGTCAGATGGGTAACTCAGAGGTTGGTCACCTGAATATTGGTGCAGGTAGAGTGGTTTATCAGGATTTGGTAAAGGTAAACAGAGCTATAGCTGACGGCAGTATCCGTCAGAACCCTGAAATAGTTGCAGCATACAGCTATGCAAAAGAGACAGGCAAAAAACTTCACCTTATGGGTTTGGTTTCAAATGGTGGTGTACACAGTTCTATGGAACACCTTTTCTGCTTGTGCGATATAGCTAAGGAGTATGGTCTGGAGAATGCATACGTTCACTGTTTTATGGATGGTCGTGATACCGATCCAAAGAGTGGCCAGGGTTTTATCAGCCAGTTGGTAGAGCGTGGCGATAAGGTTGCTACTATTGTAGGTCGTTACTACGCAATGGACCGCGACAAGCGTTGGGAACGTGTTAAGGTGGCTTATGATCAGTTGGTAAATGGCGAAGGCAAACAGGTTACCGATATGGTTGCAGCGGTTGCCGATTCATACGCAGAAGGTGTTACCGACGAATTTATGAAGCCAATTGTAAACAGCGCATACGACAGCCGTATAGAAGAGGGCGATGTTGTTATCTTCTTCAACTTCCGTAACGACCGTGCAAAGGAACTTACAGTAGTTCTTACACAGAAAGATCTTACAGAAGAGGGTATGAAGACCATCCCCGGTTTGCAGTACTACTGTCTGACTCCATACGATGCATCTTTCACAGGTGTACATATTCTGTTCGATAAAGAGAATGTAAACAATACCTTAGGTGAATACCTTTCATCAAAAGGTTTGTCACAGTTGCACATTGCAGAGACAGAAAAGTATGCTCACGTAACATTCTTCCTGAATGGTGGTAGAGAGACTCCATACGAAGGCGAAGAGAGAATTCTTGTTCCATCTCCAAAGGTGGCTACATACGATCTGCAGCCTGAAATGAGTGCATATTTGGTTCGCGACCGTTTGGTTGAAGCTATCAACAGCGATAAATTCGACTTTATTGTAGTGAACTTTGCTAATGGCGATATGGTAGGTCATACCGGTGTTTACGAAGCAATTGAAAAGGCTGTTGTAGCAGTTGATGCTTGTGTTCGCGACGTTATTGAAGCAGCTAAAGCACATAACTACGAATCAATCATCATTGCCGACCATGGTAATGCAGATAATGCTGTAAATGCAGATGGTTCTCCAAATACTGCCCATTCATTGAACCCGGTTCCTGTTATCTATGTAACATCAAGAGAAGGTGCTTCTGTTGAGGATGGTATTTTGGCAGACGTTGCTCCATCAATCCTTTCAATTATGGGATTGGAAATCCCTGCTGAAATGACAGGTAAAGTGCTTGTTAAGTAAGTAAAACTTGCAACTATATAATTAGGATAGGCTGGAATTTTCCAGCCTATCCTAATTATATACATATAACTGGTTATGTTGTCGGATTAAAAACTCTAGTTATCTTTGCTGAGGATAATCAATTATTCCGTATCTGATTGATACACAAATAGCGAGTGCTATGATAGAAAATTATTGGTAACGATTTGGCGATTTTAGGATTGCACCAATCTTCTGCATTATGCTTTACATAAAACAGGCTACACCTCGGCATAATTAAAACAAATTTTATTCTGCTCTCGGTTTGCACTGTCTTTGTCAAACAACTCTGATACAAAAATAGCCAAACTCTTTGCTCAATCAAGGAATTTGGCTACTTTTTAAGTTATAATCCCCTTTTATAGTTATAAATAGTCATAATTAGTCGTATTTCAGTCATAATTTTAGATTACGACTTCAAAAACCAAGTTCGACCTTCAGGAATGATTAATCCGTTTTCTTTCATCTCTGAAAGAATGTTGCCCAACATTCGCTCTTGTTGCTCATGTGTCTTATTTTGCGGCAGTACTTCTTTCAAATAATCGAATATGGCATCACGTTTTGCTCCTGTTGTACCAGCGTTTTGCAAATACTGCAAAATCATTTGCTGAATTTTAGATTTGTCAAGGCCTTTGTTACGTGTATATTCCGGTAATTGGCGTGTCTTCTTTGCTACATCAAGCGAAATGCGATATTCAGAAGCTTCCCCCTCTAACAAGCCTCTTTCCAATAGTGCCACCACATTGTCCTCCGAAATACGATGCCCTTTTTGTACGGCATCCAACAATATACAATCGTCCAAAGATAACGTGTCATTTTCCTTTAAGAGTTTGGTATATTTCTCATTGATGGAATTACCATATATTTTTACACCTACCTCTTTGTTTGTTGCATCTATCTCATAATCGGGCATCGGAAAATGACGACGCCACTGTTCGTTGAACATCTTCTTGATTCCTCGACTTACAGTGTCAATCATGTTAAAGTTCACCATTGCCCGGCAAAGACATTCATTTCTGAAATGACGCTGTGGTCCTTTGGTTGCCAATGCTTTTTGCAAAGTACCGGGAATGAAGCTACCTCCGTTTTCATAATACAGATATCCTGGATTTTCCACAAAATTGATACGTTGTTGCAGGGTGTAATCTTGATGCGCAATGGCATTGTGAAGTGCCTCGCGAATAGTATAATCATCATATTGCTTCATCGTATCAGGGAACAATGTTCCTCCAGGTAATTCTCTCATAGTCAGATTTCGTATTTTACCCAGAATCTGATCTACGGTCAAAATGAACGGTACTGTAAAATGTTCGTAATCTACAACCTCTTGATGTTCATCACGTAATGTCCAAGTTACCTCCGCCACAGCTGGACGAAGTTTAAAAACTGACACAGGCTTACCCAGAAGAATAATAGCAGCACGTGTCAATTTGCCATCAATCATGATACCGCTATTGCAAAGCAAATCTTCTACCGACCATACGTCAATTTCTTCTGACGGGATTTTAGAAGCATGAACCTTTTTGAACATTAAACGTGCCTTTGCAATAGCCAATTCGTCCAAGTCCGCCAATGTAGCATTGGGAACGATCTCGGCAGACCAATCCTTAGCTTCAAATATAGGTTCTTCAAGAATCGCATCCAGCCTTTCTTGAGTCATTTCTACCAATGAATCTTCCACACGTTGCCATGCCTTTTTGTGGGCATACACAGGACGTCGAGGCAAATGCTTGGGAATATGAATCACCCAAACTGTTTTCTGTGTATCCTCAGTTACATATTCATTGATACTCAAGCCTTCTGATGAAAGGTTTGTGCAATGTTCTATCAACTTCCAAACAGCAGACTGGGCATTTAGATTGAACTTCGTAAGATCTGTTCCCACTATCTCCAAAGTCTTGTCCTGCACACCAATCACAAGATGCCCACCTTCCATATTGGCAATGGCAGATACATAAGAGATTACATCATTCTTTTCGTCTCCTGCAAAAGAGTTTTTCAAATTCTTCATCTCTTTCCATTCACAGCAGGCATTTTCCTGTGGGAACTCGCGAAGCAAGTATTGTTGAAGTTCTTTTGAAGTCATAATTTTATTTTAAATATTCCTTGTACTCAGTTCTTAATTTCTGTCCAATCTCTGCTATTATGAACACTTGGTTATCTATGGCATCTGCTAACATGTGAGAGGCTTTTACTCTTTGCTCATGCAATGCCGCACATAATTGTTCTGCAAATTCAGACGGTTCAACGATCGCTATTTTATGACCAATTTCGGCAACAAGAGTAAGTAACTTATTTATACATTCCATGGATTCTCTTCCATGATATTTCTTTTCAATATCTGAAAAATCATAGTACAAGTAAACGGAATTCAACCGGCTTTCAGTTTCCTGAAACAGTTTGTTGGACTTCATACAAGCTACCTGTATCTTTTGCACTGTAATAGGATTACAATCTTTGTCATACTCTTTTAATGCTGTTTGAAGCATATAATACATATCGAGAGTTTCTTGATACCAAGACATAGCCTTCTCAACTACTTCTAATTTGCGTTGGAATACCAAAGAACGCAATTCCCGTTTATGCTTAACTCTTTCTGAGATTGCATTAGTGATGGCTTGTATTACTATTGTAACTAATGAACCTATTAAACCAGCTGTGATATATTGTTCCATAATAAGCTATTTTTAATATTGACAGTTAATTTCAATATGTGGATTATCCCAATTAGAATAGTTTTAATTGTTTCTCTTCATCTTCTCTAATTTGTCTCTTACGCTTACCTTCTGGCGTTTCAACAGGTTTATCATTTTCAAAATAATGATTAACCAATAAAACTTCATAGCCAGATATACGCACCTCTCCCTCTGCATTTATTTTTTCTGTATAATCAATATCGGGGGCGGTTGTATGCGCACACAACGCCCAAGCGGACATCAAGACAAATGCGAGGGAAAAATGTTTCATCTTTTTCTCTGATTCTAAGTATTTACTGACAAAGATACGAATAATTCGCATAAAAAAGGGCAGTAAATCAGCAAATAATGCATTATATCATCAAAAACTCTTTCCATCTTTATTCATAAATCTTGATGTTTTCATATCTTTGTCAAAATATTCATCATTATTTAAAGTAAAAAACGCATGATTAAAATCAAACACATTCTGACATCTGTGGCATTGGCCACACTGTTAGCGTCCTGCAACCAAGAGGTTGAGAAGGACTATGTGGACTATGTGAACCCTTACATCGGCAACATCAGCCATCTGCTGGTCCCCACCTTCCCCACTGTTCAGTTACCCAACAGCATGTTGCGTGTGTACCCCGAACGTGGCGACTACACTTCTGAACGTGTGAACGGACTGCCCATCATCGTGACGAACCACCGCGAGCGTTCTGCCTTCAACCTCACCCCCTATCAGGGCGAGGAACTCCGTCCCGTGCGCTCATACACTTACGACAACGAGAAAATCACCCCCTACTCTTTCGAGATTGAGTTGGACGACAACAACATGGCGGCAAAATATGCCCTGTCCCATCAGTCGGCCATCTACAACATTGAGTTCCGCCAGACCGACAAGCCCGTCTACGTCATGGTGAACACCCGCATCGGCGAAATGCACGCCGACGCCAAGAGCATCAGCGGATATCAGGGCCTGGGCAACAACACCAAGATTTACCTCTACATCGAACCCGAACAGGAACCCGTTCAGACCGGTATCCTGGAGAAGGGAAAGGTTGAGGAAGGCAAGAAGGATGCCGAGGGCAGAAATGCCTGTGCCGTTTGGCGTTTTGCCGACGGAACACAGCAGGTGAACCTGCGCTACGGTATCTCGTTCATCAGCGCCGAGCAAGCCAAGAACAACCTCTATCGCGAACAGACCGACTATAACGTGGCTGCTTTGGCAGCCAAGGGCCGCGACGTATGGAACAAGACCCTTGCACGCATCGACGTGAAGGGCGGAACCGAGGACGAGAAGACCGTGCTCTACTCTTCTTACTACCGCACCTTTGAGCGCCCCATCTGCATGAGCGAGGACGGACGTTACTTCAGTGCCTTCGACGGCAAGGTACACGAGGACAACGGCACTCCCTTCTATACCGACGACTGGATTTGGGACACTTATCGCGCAGCCCATCCCCTCCGTCTGCTGATTGACCAGAAGATTGAAGAGGACATCATCGACTCTTACCTCCGAATGGCAGAACAGATGGGCAATATGTGGATGCCCACCTTCCCCGAAGTAAGCGGAGACTCACGCCGCATGAACTCCAACCACGCCGTAGTAACCGTTGCCGATGCCTTGGCAAAGGGACTGAAGGTGGACGTGGAAAAGGCATACGAAGCCTGCCGCAAGGGAATTGAGGAGAAGACCCTGGCCCCCTGGTCATCCGCTCCGGCCGGATGGATTGACCAGTTCTACCGCGAACACGGCTACATTCCCGCCCTCCAGCAAGGCGAGGAGGAGACCGATCCCAACGTAACACCTTGGGAAAAGCGCCAGCCCATCGCCGTAACCCTGGGAACCGCTTACGACCAATGGTGTCTCCACCTCTTGGCCTCGGCATTGGGCAAGAAGGAAGAAGCCGCCTATTACCTGAACTGCGCCCGCAACTATCGCAACGTTTTCCGTCCCGAAACCGCCTTCTTCCACCCCAAGGACAAGGAAGGCAACTGGATTGAGCCCTTTGACTACCGCTTCTCCGGCGGCATGGGAGCACGCGACTTCTATGGCGAAAACAACGGTTGGGTATATCGTTGGGACGTACCCCACAACGTGGGCGACCTCGTTTCTCTCATGGGCGGAAAGGAAAAGTTCGTGAAGAACCTCGACCAAACCTTCACAGAGCCCTTGGGAAACAGCAAGTTCGGATTCTATTCCCAGCTCCCCGACCACACCGGCAACGTAGGTCAGTTCTCAATGGCAAACGAGCCCTCACTGCACATTCCTTATTTGTATAACTATGCCGGAGCACCCTGGAAAACCCAGAAGCGTATCCGTCAAATGCTGAAGACATGGTTCCGCAATGACCTCATGGGTATCCCTGGCGATGAAGACGGCGGCGGCATGACCTCATTCGTCGTGTTCTCATCCCTCGGCTTCTATCCCGTAACCCCCGGTTCTCCCTCATACAACATCGGAAGCCCCCTCTTCTCCAATGCCAAGATTACCATGAGCAATGGAAAGATTTTCGAGATTGAGGCTGTAAATGCTTCTCCCGAGAACAAGTACATCCAGTCTGCCACCCTGAACGGACAGGAATGGAACAAGCCCTGGTTCGGCCACGACGACATCAAGAACGGAGCCAAGCTCGTTCTCGTCATGGGCGACAAGCCCAACAAGGCATGGGGAAGCGCAGACGATGCAGTGCCCCCCTCAATTGACTAAAAAACAGATTTAATCAGATACATTCAATCCGGGTTGTTCCAAGACAAAAGGGGCAACCCGGATTCTCATGGTTGCTAAGGTGTTTTTCCCTTTACTATACACCACCTTACGAAGACAGAAGTCAAACGGTTGCTCCAGTTGAGATTGATGAGCGCATAGATGAACTGATTAAGAGTCTGCGCTCGGAAGCGTGCAATGAAGCTTCCGCCCCGTCATTTAAAGACAACATAGAGTTGGCAACGATAACTTGAACCAAATAATGGAAATAACAACATTTGGTTTAATTATTATTTCTGCGAAATAGCAATGTTTGAGATAATAAATGAATCAAAACACCTTCTTCCTTGCGGCCTGCATATATGTCACCACTATCACAAATGTCGCAATCTCACTTAGCGGCATGGCAAGCCATATTCCTTTCACGCCTAATGCGCCGGGGAGGAGCATGAAGCAAGGAATCATAAAAATCACTCCGCGAAGAAGGGCGAAGATTATCGCGGGTTTGGCGCGTTCTATGCTCTGGAAGTAGCCCACTGCAACAAGGTTCAGGACGAAGAAGAGGAAACCTATAGCAAAATAGGGGAAGCCACTGACAGCTATCTGTGCAGCGGTCTCTGTCGTGGGGATGAAGAGGCCGACAAGCTGCCGTGGGAACATTGTGAAGGCGACGATTGATAGCAGCGAGCCCACTACTGCCGTGCGGCAGGAGATTGCCAGTGCTTCGGCAACGCGGTCTTTGCGGCCGAGGCCGTAGTTGAAACTGACGATTGGCTGTGCCGACTCGGCTATGGCGTTACCGAACATGAAGACGAGCGGCAGGTAGTAGCATGCGACACCGAAGGCGCCCACACCGGCATCTCCCAGATATTTGATGAAGACCTGGTTTCCGATGAACATAAGCATTGCCATTGTCACCTGGCTGAACAGCACAGGGAAGCCTATCTTGCACTGGTAGGCGATGTTGCGCACTGTAAGGGCAAGACTCTTCATGCTCATCTTTATGCGGTAGAGAGTGAGTGTCTTGGCACTGATAAGGATGTAGGACACTGCCATGACACCACCGACAACAGAGCTTAACGTTGATGCGATAGCAGCGCCTTTAACGCCCATGCCAAGAGGAAAGATAAAGAGCCAGTCGAGCAGGATATTAAACGTTGCAGGGACCACATTGCACCACATTGCGAACTTGGGTGCACCGTCGAGACGAATGATGAACAGGCCAATCATCGACCACACCATGAACACGGCCGAAGGTATGAGATAAACCATATAATCGCGTACAAGCGGCAACAACGACGGCGAGGCACCTAACCATAGCGAGATGCGCTCGGGTATTGCAAGCACAAGCGCAGTAACGGCAAGGACTGCGAGTCCCGAGAAGAGCATTGCCTGTGTGGTGTTGATGCGTGCGGCCTTGGTGTTTTCTTTAGAGAGGTGTATTGCCGCAACGACCGATGCGCCCATTCCCATCATGAGTGCGAAGCCCCAGAGCACAAGGAAAATAGGATAGCAGATGTTTATCGCAGCTATTCCGTGACTGCCCACACCCCACCCCACGAACATGCCGTCGGCCACCGTCAACAGCGACCAGCTTACCACGCCCATCAGTGTGGGAAAAAATATCTTTCTGAAAAGTCTGGAAACCTTTACCGTTCCAAAATCAATATCATCTCTGCCTGTCATAAGAGGAATTATTATATAATTATATAATTGTTATTTAACTTTCTCCATAAATTCCTTGGCAGGCTTGAATGCCGGAATGTTGTGAGCAGGGATAATGATTGTTGTATTCTTAGAAATGTTTCGTGCAGTCTTTTCCGCTCTGTGCTTAATGATAAAGCTACCGAATCCACGAAGGAACACTTCTTCACCCTCAGCCATGGACGTTTTAATCGTTTCCATTAAACTTTCTACTATAACGAGTACATCTTTATTTTCCAAGCC
>JAFYMP010000067.1 GCA_017556585.1 Bacteroidaceae bacterium | reverse complement strand
TGATTAAGTTCAAAGAGCAAATCATTGAAGTATAGAGGAAAAACAGGAAGAACATTATCCAGATTACCCTTTACACACTCCCATGACAGATTGTAATAACGCTTCATCAACGCGTCATATTCCGGACTGTCCGTACTCTGCAACTGTTCAAACTCTGCTGCAAGAGCAGCTATATCCTGCTGATACTTAATAAAAGCCTTGTTAACATCAGAGCCCTCCATCAGGGTTTTGTTATTGAAATCTACCACTACCTTTGACATTTCAGGATCTGCTACAACCATCATTGAAACGTCATTGTTATCGCCAATTTCAATGAACTTATACATTGGTACACGAACTGTCTGGCTAAACTTTCCATCCTCTATATAATGTGCAACTCTTTGAGTCTTTTCTGAAGACGAGTGTTCCTGAACAAACAGATTGTTTGCGCCTTCGCTCAGCACACCTTCAATTACAAACTCAATTGTATCACACTCCATAGGTGTAAAAACAAATTCCTTACTCTGTTCCTTCTTGCATGATGTTGCGAATAAAGCAACAAATGCCACTAATATAAACAAACTCTTTTTCATACGTTTAATCTTATTTTACTGCAAAGATACAGTCACTTTATTCAACTTGTATATTTCTGTTCACAATTTTACTTTCCTGAGATAAGTTTCCCCAGAAAATATGCAGCAAGCAGAATAGCACATATAACCCACATAGTCAATTCTTATTTAAAAAACAGCCATATTTAGTTGGTCAGGATAAAGCCACCACGAGGTTTGCAGAGAATCTCTACAGAACTATTTGCTGCAGCAGAAAAATCCACCTTATCTATCATACAGTTCTCCTGTTCATATTCAGCCTGAGTATCAGCAAAAAGAACGCTTGTAGATATTTCGGCAGGAAGATTAAAGGTAATGCTTTTCTCTTGATTAGTACCATTCAGACCGCCAATATACCATTTATCGCCACTTCTGCGTGCCATCACCACATATTCACCCGGATAACCTGCTAATAGTTTGGTATCATCCCATACCGTAGGCAGCGATGAAATAAAATTACGCACCTCTTCACTCTGAGCCATATACCCTTCAGGACGGTCTGCCAGATGCTGCAGGGTAGATTCAAACACCACAAGCAGAGCCAATTCATGAGCATCGGTAGTGATATGCGGGAACTGGGAATCTGTAAAAGTACAAGGAGTATAATCCATAGGGCCCACCACATTTCTGGTAAATGGCAAAGTACAGTTATGAGCAGCAGCTCTGTTAGTAAGCACCGGAGCATTATTGTACCATTCAGCACCATAAACACCCTCTACAGACACCATATTCGGATAGGTACGCTGAAATCCACGCGGAATAGTAGCACCATGGAAATTAACCATCAGTTCATATTTAGCTGCATCTTCCAGAATATCAATAAAATAGTTCATGGTTGAAAGACTATCCTTCTGAAAGAAATCCACCTTAATACCCTTTACGCCCATCTGCTGCAGTTTGGCAAACTCTTTTTCTCTGTTCTCCTTACTGTTAAGGCGATACAGAGGACCGGGGCCTAACCACGCAGTAGATGAATTATACCACAGCAACGGTTTAATGCCGCGTTCCTTTGCGTATGCAATAGCATCTTCCAGATTACCACCATTGGCCATTTCGTCCCACTCCCAATCTATAAGAACATAAGGCAGATTCATATCCACCGCAAAATCTATATACTTCTTAACTATCTGGAAATCTTTCGATCCATGATTATACGCCCAATAAATCCATGATACCGGTCCCGGTTCTATCCACGATGTATCTTCTATGGCACAGGGAGTACTTACATCTGTAACCAGAGTAGATTCCACCACTTTGGCAAGCGAACCAATAATAGCCACATTCCAGGTAGATTTCCAACCCTCTTTGCATACCATTTCATCTTCCTGCATACGTACTCTGTAACGTGTAGGATCTTCTCTGTTGTTCAGCCACGAGCCACAGTTTTCGCGAGTAACATCGGCTTCAGTAAGTAGCATAAAGATAGAATCGTTCATCTCAAACAGTGCAGGATAGCCCCAATCGCCACCACGATTATTACCCGCACCATCGGTATTAAGCGGATAGAAATCTTCGTAAGATTCGTGCCACTTCTGAGTCCATCTTTTAATGCCCAACGGTATATTATAAGTGGTGGTAGATTCTGTCAGCACCAGATCATCACATTCAGGGAATGTATATCGGAATGCCACTCCATCATGATAGATTCTTACTATCAGATCCATTCTGGTTCCTGCACCACTTCTGAAAGTGAACACACTTTCAAACGCAACTTTATCTATTGAACTGCGTTTACCGCTTATCATCTTATAACTATCCAGAACCATTTTGGATTTGACTGCTTTTTCCAGTACAAACGCTGTAGTATCGCCCTTTATCCTGTATCCCAAATCAGAGATATTAACTACCGGAATATCTACACTGTCTTTGCTATAGTAAACAGAGAGGGTATTATCTTCAGCATTGAATGCAACCTTTACATTGTCGTTGCCGAAAGATCTTACCTTTGTATTGAATTCACAGCCTGCCAAAGTAAGTACAAAGGCTATCAGGATAATTAAATTTTTCTTCATAATTCAAGTATTAATTCAGACAAAAGTAGTTAAAAAGTAAACAATTCGTAAATTTGCAAAAACAAAAGAGAACAGAGTTGTGTATTTAGAACATCTTTTTGTGGCAGATTACAGGAATCTGCGAATGGCGGAGCTGCAACTATCACCTAAAATCAACTGTTTTGCAGGCAATAACGGTGTGGGAAAGACAAATCTACTGGATGCTGTCTATTACCTGTCATTTTGTAAGAGTGCTGTTGGTTCTCAGGACATACAGATAATACGCCATGAGGCCGATTCATTTCAGTTACAAGGTGCATATATCCTGCCGGACGGCAGCAAGAGCACCATATCCTGTGTAGCCAGACGGAAAGGAAAGAAGCAGATAAAAAGAGACAAAAAAGAGTATCAGCGATTCTCAGAACACATTGGTTACATACCTTTGGTAATGGTTTCGCCTGCCGATACACAGCTTATTTTGGGCGGAAGCGAAGAGCGCAGAAAGTTTATGGATATAGTCATATCGCAGTACGATAAAGAGTATCTTAAACAGCTGATAAACTACAACAAGGCTCTTACGCAACGCAATACTATGCTTAAGATGGAGATAATGCCAGACCCCGACCTATTCCTCATGTGGGAACAGGTAATGTCCGATTCGGCAGCCATCATCTACAATAAACGCAAGGAGCTGATAGACAAACTTATTCCCTATTTTCAGGAACTGTATGCAGCCATATCGGGCGGTGCAGAGACAGTATCATTCAGTTATACATCGCATTTAGACAGAGGCAATCTGTTAGACCAACTTACAGAGGGCAGACTGAAAGACCACATAGTAGGCTACACCCTGCACGGAATCCACAAAGACGATTTGATAATGGAATTGGGCGGATACCCCATAAAAAAAGAGGGGTCGCAGGGACAATCCAAAAGCTATCTCACAGCACTTAAATTTGCTCAATACATGCTGTTGTGCCAAGTGTGCAACGGCAAAAAGCCAATCCTGCTGCTGGACGATATATTTGACAAATTAGACTCAAACAGAGTCAACAGCATACTTAAACTTGTAGCCGATGACAGATTCGGACAGATATTCATAACAGATGTAAACCGCACCAATATAGAGCAGATGATATCCGGTCTGGGTTGTGATTACAAAATATTCTCCATAGACAAAGGCACGGTGATATGAAACGCAAAAACACAGAAAAGCTACAGAATGTAATATATCAGTATCTGCGTGAAAATGGGTTGGAGACACCACTTAACGAATTCAGAGCCACACAGGCATGGAGCAGCATAGTAGGTCCGGCCATATCAAAATACACCACAGATATAAAGATCTACAATCAGACTATGTTTGTTTCAATATCATCATCGGTAGTAAGAAACGAACTGCTTATGAAACGCACCACCCTTATAAAACGAGTGAATGACCACGTGGGAGCCCAGGTGATCACTCAAATCGTATTCAAATAAATATCTTTTACTCCAGCACCTCAATAGCCTTCTTTACAGTGCTGTCATCTTCGTTTATATACTTTACATAATCTTCCATCTCCATAGCATCGTAAATAATTGTTGCATAGAGCAATCTCTTTAACTGAGCTATAGCTTCTGCAGTAGCACTTGAATCGCGCTTTACACCTTCGTTTGCTGCAGTCTGCTGCAACTGTGATAGCACATTGTTACTATTCAGATAATCAATAAGATTCTCTGTAGTATTATACTTTGCAAGTTCTGTTCTGCGTCCATCCACATAACGGAACGAGAACTTATTTACAATACTCTTTCTTACTATAGATGCATAATATTCAGAATAAGCTATAGTATCCTGAGGAACAAAGTGGTCAGGCATAATACCACCGCCACCATACACCGTTCTGCCGTTTTTGGTTTTATACACTTCATCTTCGTTATGCTTTACGCTATCGGCAGAGAAGAACTCGCCATGTTCGTAGCGTTTTACAATATCCATAGCATAATCTTCACTACCTTCACCATAAGGTTTCTGAATACAACGGCCTGATGGAGTATAATAACGGGCTATGGTCAGACGAATACTTGAGCCATCGGAAAAATCTATAGGTTCCTGCACCAAACCCTTACCGTAAGAACGACGTCCCACTATAGTACCTCTGTCGTTATCCTGAACAGCACCTGCAAAAATTTCGCTGGCAGATGCGCTGGTTTCATCAATCAGCACCACCAAAGGAATGGTCTGATACCTACCGTAACCATTTGCACGCTGCTCTGCATATCTGCTGTGCGCACCTTCAGTATAAACAATCATATCATTCTTAGGCAGAAATTCATTAACCATCTGAATGGCAGAGCCCAAATAACCGCCCGTATTTCCACGCAAATCCACAACCAGTTTATTCATTCCCTCGTTGCTAAGATAAGCCAGACTGTTCATCATTTCAGAATAGGTTGTTTCACCAAACTTATTGATAAGAATGTAACCAACATCTTTTGTAAGCATATATGCGGCATCTACACTCTTAATAGGAATAGGTCCGCGCTCTATAGTGAAATCTATCAAATCAGGTTCGCCTGTACGCATAACACTTATGGTAACTTCTGTTCCTTCCGGGCCTTTCAGGTTCTTAATCACATCGTTGCTGGATATACCCTGACCTGCATATAGCGAATCGTCAATCAAAATAATTCTGTCACCTGCCAACAAGCCCACCTTTTCTGACGGACCGCCACGAATCACACTATTAACTCTTATAGTATCTTCCTGAACAGAGAACTGAATACCTATACCGGAGAAACTGCCGTGAAGTTCATCGTTACTCTCCTGTGCCTCTTCTGCAGGATAGTATGCAGAATGCGGATCAAGTTCTTCCAGCACCACAGGCAGCACCTCTTCTATAAGAGAATCCACATCTATCTCCTCTACATAGCTACGTTCCAAAGCAGTAATCAGAGTACTTATTTTGTTGGTACGGTTACTTGCACGCAGCAACGATTCTATTTTTATATTCTGACGTTGCCACATCTTCATAACTACAATTCCACCTACCATGAATCCTGTAATCAAAGCAAATGCAACCAGAATAATTGCGTATATCTTCTTCATTACCTATATAATATGTTTTTATTCGTTTAAATCTAAATAGTCCACAGTAATACCTGCTCTTTCCAATAGATCTATACCATCCGTCAGTCTGTATTTTTCTGTATAGACCACACGTTTAATACCTGCCTGAATAATTAGCTTTGCACACTCTATACAAGGCGATGCAGTAACATACAGAGTTGCGCCATCGCTACTGTTTGCCGATTTTGCCAACTTGGTTATAGCATTGGCCTCTGCATGCAATACGTATGGTTTGGATGTGTTATTATCGTCTTCACAGATATTTTCAAAACCTGTGGGAGTACCATTATAACCATCAGATATAATCATTCTGTCTTTTACCACCAAAGCACCCACCTTTCTACGGGTACAATATGAATTCTCTGCCCATATAAGAGCCATGCGGGCATATCTCTTGTCAAGTTCCTGTTGTTTCTTAATATTCATAATGCAGATTCTATTAGTTTGGTCAAATTGGGTATATAAATCTCTTTTCTTTTCAATACAATAAGCCCCAATTCTGCCATATCATTCAGTTCATTGGATATCTTAAGTCTGGTTGTATTCATCAAATCGGCCAAAGTATTCATCTTTATCTGCAAATACTTTTCGCCCGTTTGCAGTTCGCACAACCCCCTGATAAATCTTATTATCTGCTCTCTCAGAGTAAACGGTTTTCTACTCCATATAAAAGCATCCACCGCCTGAGCTTTCCTGCTAAGCATATTCAGCATATTCATACCACAAATGCTGTATTTATTCAGTTCTGTGTAGATATACTGCTTGTCTATAAGCAGCGCACTTGTATCTGTTTGCGCCATATAGGAATGGTTATAGGTGGCCGATACGCCAAACATAGAGAACGGTTCAAGCAGATAAGGAGCTTCAAGCACCTCTCTCATTAAAAATCCACTTGATTTAGATTCTCTTGTACTAACCACCGACCCGCTAATAAGAAACACAAAATCGGTGCATGCATCGCCGGCATTTATAAATGTAGAACCCGCCTGATACTTTGTAAAGTTCAGTTTGAGTTTCATCAGCAAAGAATTGAAATCATCTTTTGTCAATCCTTGAAAGAGCGGCAACTGCAACAGTGTATCGTACATATCAGTGTTAAACTTTTGTTATATTGCACAAAGTTAGTCATAAAGAGTTGATTATTGAAGAAAGAATTTTGATTTTATGATTTTTTGTGATTAAAAATGTATCAGGACAAAAATAATACACTATATTTGGAAATTGTTACATATAAAATCGACACAAAATTTTTGTTTAACTATTTAAAATTAAGAATATGGAATTAAAAGGATCAAAGACAGAAGCTAACTTATGGACAGCTTTCGCAGGTGAATCACAGGCACGTAACAAGTACACTTACTTTGCTTCACAGGCCAAGAAAGAGGGTTATGTACAGATTTCACAGTTGTTTGAAGAGACAGCAAACAATGAAAAAGAACACGCTAAAATCTGGTTCAAACTTCTGAAAGGTATTGGCAGCACAGCAGAAAACCTGAAAGCAGCTGCAGAAGGTGAAAACTACGAATGGACCGATATGTACGACGGTTTTGCAAAAGAGGCAGAAGAAGAGGGCTTTATTGAAATAGCAGCTCTGTTCAGAAGCGTTGCAGCTATTGAAAAGGAACACGAAGAGAGATACTTGCAGCTACTTGAAAACCTGAACACAAACAGAGTATTCATTAGAGAAGACGTAGTTATATGGCACTGCACAAACTGCGGTCATATAGTAATAGGTAAAGAAGCTCCTGAACTTTGCCCTGTTTGCGCACACCCAAGAGCTTACTTTAAAATTAAGGACGAATCTTACAAATAACAGAAAAGATGATAGAAGTCTTCAACTCTATGGATTCCGCATTGAAACTGTTCTGGATAATATCCGCCATAGCCAGTTTAGTGTTTATTATTCAGACAGTTATGACATTCATCGGTTTCGATGCAGATTCCGATGGTGACATAGGAATGATGGACGATGCCGGTTTCTCCGGAGTCTTCTCATTCCGCAACCTTATCAATTTCCTTTTGGGATATGGTTGGTCAGGTGTTGTATTCTATGACGACATCACAAACAAGTTTTGGCTCTACATAGTATGTATTGCCATAGGTTTGGCATTTGTAACAGCCTTTGTAATCATCTTCAAAATGATGATGAAGCTTACTCACGACGGTTCGTTCAAAATGAGTGAAGCCATAGGTGTAACAGGCAGCGTATATCTGCGCATTCCTGCTTCCGGCAGCGGACGCGGAAAGGTACAGTTCAGCGTAAAAGGTTCTGTTCACGAAATAGATGCCATTACAGACGATGCATTAGAGATACCTACAGGTACAGTAGTAAAGATTGTAGAGGTCTTTGAAGGAGAATTGGTAAAAGTAGAACGAATTTAAAAACAGTTTGATATTATGTTAGATGCTTCATTAATAGTACTCATTGCGGTAGTACTTGTATTTGTGCTGTTTGTAACCTTTATACGTCGTTACAAACGCTGTCCATCGGACAAAATTCTGGTAGTATATGGTAAGACAGGTGGCGGTTCTGCCAAATGTATCCATGGTGGTGGTAAGTTTGTATGGCCTGTAATTCAGGAATGTGCATATCTTAACCTTACACCTATATCTATTGACGCAAACCTGACCAACGCACTTAGCCGCCAGAACATTCGCGTGGACGTACCTTGCCGTTTTACAGTAGGTATATCTACAGAACCTGAAAGCATGAACAATGCTGCAGAACGTCTGTTGGGACTCACAGCCGACGAAATTCAGGAACTTGCAAGAGATATCCTGTTTGGTCAGTTGCGTCTGGTTATTGCCACAATGACCATTGAAGAGATTAACTCAGACCGTGATACATTCCTGGAAAACATCTCTAAAAACGTAGAGGTGGAATTAAAGAAAATCGGTCTCCGTCTTATCAACGTAAACGTAACCGATATCAAGGATGAATCAGGCTACATTCAGGCATTGGGTAAAGAGGCTGCTGCAAAGGCTATCAACGAAGCTAAAGTCAGCGTAGCAGAACAGGACAGAAATGGTGAAATTGGTAAAGCAGAAGCAGTAAAAGAGACTCGTATCCGTACATCACAGGCTAACGCAGTGGCAGTACAGGGCGAAAATGCTGCAAAGATTGACATTGCCAATTCAGATGCTGTTCGTAGAGAAAAAGAGGCAGAAGCAAACCGTTTGGCTGTTACTGCAGAAAAGGTTCAGCAGGCTAAAGCATTGCAAGATGCTTATCTGGCAGAACGTGATGCAGAAAACGCTCGTGCAGAACGCGAACGTTCTACTTTGCAGGCCAACGTATTGGTAAGTCAGGAAGTAGATAAGCAGAGAGTAATTGTAGAAGCAGAAGCAGAAGCAGAGATGCTGCGTGTACGTGCAAAGGGTGAAGCCGATGCTATTTACGCCAAGATGGAAGCAGAAGCTAAGGGTTACTACGAAATTCTTACCAAACAGGCAGCCGGTTACGACAAGATGGTACAAGCTGCAGGTGGCGACGCTGCCAAAGCATTTATGCTGCTTATGTCAGAAAAGATGCCGGAACTTGTTAAGACTCAGGTTGAAGCTATCAAGGGTGTTAACATTGACCATGTTACTGTTTGGGATTCAGGCAATGGTGGCGACGGCAAAGGTTCTACAGCCAACTTCTTGAGCGGTCTGATGAAATCAGTTCCTCCAATGGCCGATCTGTTTGACCTGGCAGGATTAAGTCTTCCTGAATATCTTGCAAAGAAAAAGGAAGAACCTGCAAAAGCAGAAGAAGCTGAAGTTGTAGAATAATCTTCGCAACTATAACAAAACAGACCGAAGTTTTGATGTGACCCCCAAAAGTTTTTTGTCTAGCTTTTGGGGTTCATGTCATTTTTACAAGCTCCGGTCTGTTTTTTTTATTGTCCACCTCAATCTTCCTTCATCAGGATTATTTAATAACACATCAACTTTGCAATCACTTACTTCTATCCTGCTATACAAAAAAAATGCCCCCGTTAAAGGACGAGGGACAAACCTAATGTTTACACAACGGAATAATCCTTATTGTGATTTGCTTCATATTAGTGTTGCAAAAATATATTAGTTATTTTGTTTTACAAAATTTTTATAGATAAATTTGTAAAAACATAAAACCACAGAACTATGAAAAGAATATTAGGTTTAGATCTAGGAACAAATAGTATAGGTTGGGCATTAGTGAATGCCAAAGTTGACGAAAGTGGCATTGAAGAATTATGCTCCATTGAATCAGCAGGAAGTAGAATTATCCCAATGGATTCATCCATTTTAGGAGACTTCGACAGAGGCAATTCCATTTCACAAACTGCAGAAAGAACCAGATTGCGTGGTATCAGACATTTACTGGAGAGATGTTTATTACGCAGAGAGCGTTTGCATAGAGTTCTTGATATTCTCAATTTCTTACCATCACATTATTCCCAGGCTTTAACACGTTATGGTCAAATTAAAGATGGAGAAGAGCCAAAATTGGCATGGCGCAAAAATACCATTGGCAAATATGAGTTCTTATTTGTTGACTCATTCAACGAAATGTTGAGTGATTTTAGGAAAGCTCATCCTGAGCTTGTAGGACAAAAGATACCATACGACTGGACAATTTATTATCTTCGTAAAAAAGCTTTAACTCAAAAAATATCCAAGGAAGAGTTAGCTTGGGTGCTTTTAAATTTCAATCAGAAACGAGGATATTATCAGTTACGTGGAGAAGAGGAAGATACTACAGATAACAAGAAAGTTGAATACGTAGCTTTAAAGGTTGTTAAAGTAGAAGATACAGGAGAAAAACGCGGGAAAGATGTATGGTATAACGTACATTTAGAAAATGGTTGGATATACAGAAGAACAAGTAATATTCCTCTTGATTGGGTAGGTAAAACCAAAGAGTTTATTGTAACTACAGAACTTAACGAAGACGGCACTGAAAAAAAGGATAAAGAAGGAAACATTAAACGTTCATTTCGTTCCCCTAAAGAAGATGATTGGATTCTAATAAAAGAAAGAACACAATCAGAAATTGAGCATTCTGGCAAAACAGTCGGTACATATATCTACGATTCCATACTGCAACATCCAAATCAGAAAGTACGTGGTAAGCTGGTACGAACCATCGAACGTAAGTTCTATAAAGAAGAACTGAGACAGATTTTAGATAAGCAAACTGAATTTCATCCAGAGTTACAGAACGATGAATTATACAAGGTTTGCATTGAAGAACTATATCCAACCAATGTGGCTTACCGTCTGAGTATTACAAACAGAAACTTCACTTACCTGTTTGTCAATGACATTTTATTCTATCAACGCCCATTAAAGACTAAGAAATCGTTGATTGCTAACTGCTCATACGAAGAGCATGTGGTTACAGATAAAACAATTGGAGAAGAAAAAAAATATGGTGTAAAGTGTATCGCCAAATCACATCCATTGTATCAGGAGTTCCGTCTATGGCAATTCTTAAGTAATCTGCGTATCTACAAAAAAGGATTAGCAGAAGATGTTGATGTAACACGTTATTTCTTAAAAACCGAAGATGATTATGTAGCATTATTCGATTGGATTAACAACAAAAAATCAATCAATCAGAAATCTTTCTTAAAATACCCCACATTTGGCTTAAAGAAAGATGCAGATAAATATAGATGGAATTATGTAGAAGACAAGGATTATCCTTGTAATGAAACGCGTGCACAGCTATCGGCATATTTATCTAAGGCTGGCGTTTCGTTAGATTTTTTGACTATGGAAACAGAAGAAAGGTTGTGGCATTTACTATATTCCATAGATGACAAACAAACATTAATTAAAGCATTGAATAAGTTTTCCGCAACATACTCTTTGAAAGAATCGTTTGCTGAGACATTCCAGAAAATTCCACCATTCAAGAAAGAATATGGAGCATACTCTGCTAAAGCTATTAAGAAGTTATTACCATTAATGAGAATGGGCAAATATTGGACGGAAGCAGCCATTGATGATAATACTCGCAGTAGAATTGAGAAAATTATTACTGGTGAGTATGATGAGAAGATAAAGAACAGAGTAAGAGAGAAAGCAATCACTTTTACAGATATTTCTGATTTCAAGGGACTTCCATTGTGGTTGGCATGCTATATTGTCTATGATAGACATTCAGAAGCTAAGGATATCGCAAAATGGGAAACACCATCTGATTTGCAGAAATATTTAGATTCATTCAAACAACACTCTTTGCGTAATCCAATTGTAGAGCAAGTCATTACAGAAACCATGCGCACTGTCCGTGATATTTGGATACAATATGGAAAGATTGATGAAATCCATGTGGAGCTAGGCCGTGAAATGAAGAATCCTGCAGACAAGCGTCGTCAGATGACCCAGCAAATATCCGATAATGAAAATGCAAATCTTCGTATAAAAGCATTGTTAATGGAGTTTGCAAATCCAGAATTCGAAATAGAAAATGTTCGTCCTTATTCACCAAGCCAACAAGATATTTTACGTATTTATGAAGAAGGTGTATTAGGTAGCGTAGAGAACATTCCTGAAGATATAGAAAACGTTTTAAAGAAATTCAGGGAGAGCGATGTTAAGAAACGACCAACAAGAAGTGAAGTACTTCGATACAAACTTTGGTTGGAACAGAAGTATCGTTCTCCTTATACAGGTCAACCTATTCCATTGGCAAAGTTATTTACTCCGGCGTATGAAATTGAACATATAATTCCACAATCCCGTTATTTTGATGATTCATTTTCTAACAAGGTTATTTGCGAATCAGAGGTCAACAAACTAAAAGACAACAAGTTGGGATTTGAATTCATCAAAAAACATCATGGAGAGAAGATAGAATTATCTTTAGGTAAATCTGCAAAGATATTAACAGAAGATGAATATGAACAATTTGTAAAAGACCATTATAGCCGTAATCGTGCCAAAATGCGTAAGCTATTGATGGATTCAATTCCGGAAGAATTCATTGCAAGACAATTGAATGATAGCCGATATATAAGCAAGGTGGTAAAAGGACTTTTGTCAAATATCGTTCGAGAAGAAGATGAAGAAGAAGCCATATCCAAGAATGTAATAGTTTGTACTGGTGGAATAACTGATCGATTAAAAAAAGATTGGGGTATAAATGATATTTGGAACAAAATTATATTACCTCGTTTCTTGCGTCTTAATGAAATGACGGGAACTAATCAGTTTACAACCATAACTTCTAATGGACATAAAGTACCATCTATGCCTTTAGAACTCCAAAAAGGTTTCAACAAGAAACGCATAGATCATCGTCACCATGCAATGGATGCCATTATTATTGCCTGCGCCAATAGAAATATTGTCAACTATTTAAACAACGAATCAGCAAGTACCAGGTCA
>JAFYMP010000066.1 GCA_017556585.1 Bacteroidaceae bacterium | reverse complement strand
AAAGCTTTTCAAGACCTGAACAGTGTAAAGAGCCGCACTATATCATCGTCCGGATTGAGATTGCAATTCAACCCAAGCAGAATAGTATCTACAGCAGCCAATATCAGCAAAGAAGGTATTGGCAGTCGCGCCTGTTTTCTTTGTGAAGAGAACAGACCATCTGAACAAAGAGCCTATTCCATAAGCAACGATTACGAACTGTTGGTAAACCCCTATCCCATACTAAAAGAACATTTCACTGTTATAAGCAAAAAGCATCAACCTCAATCCATCAAAGAGAGTTTGCCCACATTTATTAAGATTGCCACAGAACTGCCATCGGGATATGTAGTATTCTACAATGGTCCTCGCAGTGGAGCATCTGCCCCCGACCATCTTCATCTGCAGATAGGCAGCAACGATAACATTCCTCTGATAGATAAAATCTGCAACAACCATTGGAGCAGCAACAGCAACATATCCACAATATCGCCTTTTGGATTTCCTGTAACAATAGTAAGAGGAGAAAACATAGAAGAGATTGAATCGGTTATAGAGAGCATTCCTATTCTTGACGGAGAATATGAGCCGCGTCTAAACATCATAGCTTGTAACCACAACGGAACTGTTTACACAGCAATAATTAAACGTGGCAAACACAGACCCGCCTGTTATTATGCAGAAGGCGATGCAAAGAAATTGGTCAGTCCGGGTACTCTCGATATGTGCGGATTGGTTATCACTCCAAGAGAATCCGATTTTGAGACTCTTACGGAAAAAGACATATTATCCATATACAGGGAAGTTACTCCCATACAACCCACACTGCAAGTAGGCATAGTAAACGGAGAGAAGATAGAGTTTATGCTGAACGGAAAATATTCCGATGGAAAGGGAGTTTTCACAGGAGAGCAGAACGTTCAGATAGCTGACAGTAAGATACTATGGCAAGGGGATATAGTTGAAACATTAGAACTTAAGCCTGCATCTTCATCTTGTTCATTTACCCTGCATAGTGTTACCATAGGCATAGGATTCCATTGGGAACGCAACGAAGAACAGAACTTTACCGGCAACCTATCTTTTAAGTGCGACAATGGAACAATATGGGCCATAAACGGAATATCTGTGGAAGAATACCTGGAAAGCGTTATTTCATCAGAAATGAAGCCCACTGCTCCGGCAGAATTTTTAAAAGCCCACGCTGTAATATCACGTAGCTGGGTTATAGCTCAATGTCATACTGCCCGATACACAAAACCGGAAACAGACAAAAAAGCAGACAACTGCTGCACAGAGAGCAATAAAATAATTAAATGGTACGACCACGAACAGCATACTTTGTTTGATGTGTGTGCAGACGATCACTGCCAACGATATCAAGGCAAGAGCAGAATAATAAATTCGGCCGCACGCAGAGCCATACAAGAGACATACGGTGAAATTCTGACCCACAATGGTTATCTGTGCGATGCACGTTTCAGCAAATGTTGCGGAGGTATAACAGAAGAGTTTGAAAGTTGCTGGCAAGAGGTGCATCATCCATACCTGACAGTACTTAGAGATAACAGAAGCAATAGTGAATCTATCCCGGATTTACGAAACGAAGATAATGCCAAAGACTGGATTCTGGACAGACCTAAATCATTTTGCGGTAACGCAGATGGAAAGATTCTAAAAGATTCGCTCAACGGATACGACCTTGAAACTCCCGATTTCTACAGATGGCAAGTAGAATACACCGCAGAAGAGTTAACTGAATTATTCCACCAAAAATCCGGTTTAGATGTAGGCACCATTATAGACCTTAAACCACTGAAACGTGGAGGTTCAGGCAGGATAATAGAACTTGAAGTAACAGGTACTAATAGTAGTGTTATCATAGGAAAAGAGCTTGAGATAAGAAGATTGCTTTCCCAGACTCACCTATATAGCAGTGCTTTTGTAGTAAGTAAAAAATACGATGAAATGGGAAATATCAGCAAATTCATACTTAACGGAGCCGGTTGGGGACATGGCGTAGGTCTATGTCAGATTGGTGCTGCAGTTATGGGCGAAAAAGGATATTCATACAGAGATATTTTACTGCACTACTATCCAAAAACAGCACTTAAAAACTGTTACTGATAGAATCTGCGTACTATATCTGCCGCTTTCTCAAGCATTTCAGGTTTACCTGCATCAACCCAATCAGATGGGTTAATATCTTCCAATGCAGATATTTTTAACATATTGGCATAATCTATGTAAAATCCGGTTATGCCAAATTTATTTTCATTTACTGCGTTAAGATATTTCAAAACAGATTGTGAGACCACATGAATACCCTGAAAAGCGTATGGTCTGCAAAGTGTATAATCAAAATCAGAAAATGCAGAACGAATTTTTCCGTCTCTGGAATCACGCCACCCTTTAAGATTTTGATATTCGTCAAAATACAACTTACGTGCAGTTTCCCTATCCGCAACCACCATAGTCACATCGGAATTTGCAGCACAATGAATGTCATATAATTTACGCAAATCTATAGATGAAAAGATATCCACGTTATGCAATAAAACAGGTTGGTCGTTATCAAACAGTGACAATGCCTTTCTTAAACCACCTCCAGTATCAAGCAGTTCTCCACTTTCATCCGATATACGGATATCCATACCAAAAGCCCCAAAACTATCGATGAAATCTACTATTTTATCTGCATAATGATGCACATTGATAACTACCGTTTCCACACCTGCATTTTTAAGATGTAGCAACTGATGTTCAAGCATAGGTTTTCCGGCAACCTTTACAAGAGCTTTTGGTAAATCCTGAGTATAAGTTCCCAAACGGCTACCCAAACCGGCAGCAAATATCAACGCATTCATAAAACTGTAGTTATACCTAATTCTCTATGAGTAAGTTCCACACAAATTTCATCGGCAAAAACTGATTTCAAATATTCGGCCAGATGTTGAGCCGAATAGACAGAACGGTGCCTGCCTCCGGTACATCCAAAAGAGACCATCAAACTGGTAAAACCACGTTTAACATATTTTGCCACTGCAGGTCTTATTATGGAATATACATTATCCAAGAAGAGTTGAATTTCTCCTTGTTCTTCCAGAAAGTCTATAACCGGTTTATCTATGCCGTACAGCTTTTTATATTCATCGTACAATCCCGGATTATGCATAAAACGGCAATCGAAAACAAATCCGCCACCATTTCCGGAGTTATCTTGCGGAATACCTTTGCGATATGAAAAGCTGCAAATCTTTACAGTTAGATTACCATTCTGCTGCTCTGCCGGAGCAAACTGTGGCAAATTTACAAGTTTATGCAAAAGTTCCTCCAGATAAGGATATTCAGGCATAGGCTTTTCAAGCAAACCGCGCAAATTCACCATCGCTGCCGGAATACTCTGTATAAAATGAGCCTTATGTTCAAAATAGCCTCTGAATCCGTATGCACCCAACACTTGCAAAGTTCTAAACAGGACAAAATGATCTAATCGTCTTAAGAAAGTATCTCTGTCTGTTTTACGATATTTTTGAAGCGCATTCAAATATACATTAACCAAATGTTCACGTAAAGAAGATGGATAAGCAGCTCTTGCCTGCCACAAAAAAGAAGCCACATCGTATTCCACCGGTCCTCTTCTACCCCCTTGATAATCTATAAAGTAAGGTTCACCCTCTTTTATCATCACATTACGCGACTGAAAATCGCGATACATAAATGTAGTACAGAAAGAGTCCGATGAATCCAGTAAAATGTCTGTCAGGTTATCAAAATCATCCTCTAAAAGAGACTCATTAAATTCTATACCAACAGCCTTAAAGAAACAGTATTTGAAATAGTTTAAGTCCCACTTAACCATTCGCAAATCAAACGATTCCGACGGATAGCATTTTGAAAAGTCCAGACCTTCAGCACCTTTGAACTGCAAATCGGGCAATACCATCATCACCTTTTCCAGCATCGCCACAGATTGAGCAGAATATTCGCCGCTGTTTCTATCTGCCGACAGATAATCGAAAAGCGATGTATCTCCTAAATCCTGAATAAGATAGACAAGCTTATCGTCCGAAACTGCTATCAACTGCGGCACAGCAAGTCCCTGCTTAAAAAAGTGTCGGCTTATTTCAAAAAAAGCTTCATTCTCCTGAACCGATGTTCCTTCAACACCAATAAGTGTATTATTTTCAGAATCAGAAAGCCTGTAATAAACTCTGTTTGAACCTGCAGGAGTAAGCTGATTTGCAGAATTCACACTATGGCCTGTCACCTGAAAAAACAATTTTTCCAATCTATTATCCATCACTTTTCTGTTTGTGTGGGTAAAATTAGTGAAAATTAGTGAAGATTATGCGGAAAGATACAATACTATTAACTAAATTTGCAAAATATGAACAACAGAAATCAATCACCTTGGAGCTGGATTCCTACTCTTTATTTTGCAGAAGGTTTTCCATACGTACTGATAGTTACGGTCTCTGTTATTATGCTCAAGAAATTGGGCATAAGCAATAGCGATGTAACTCTTTACACCGGATGGTTATATCTGCCATGGGTAATAAAGCCTCTATGGAGTCCGTTCGTAGATTTAATTAAAACAAAACGTTGGTGGGTTACAACCACACAAATCATTCTTGGAGCAGGATTGGCAGGGATTGCTTTTTCTATACCTACATCTGATTTTCTACAATGGACATTAGCTATTTTCTGGATATTGGCTTTCAGTTCTGCCACCCACGACATAGCAGCCGACGGACTATATATGTTAGGATTAAGCGAAGGTGATCAATCGCTTTTCGTAGGCATAAGAAACACTTTTTACAGAATAGCCAGCATAGCAGGGCAAGGCGGACTGCTGATAGTAGCAGGACTATTGGAAAAATCCACAGGCACTGTACGCACAGCCTGGAGTTTGACATTTCTGATAGCTGCAATCATAATGATTCTTTTGGCAATCTTTCATATTAAGGTACTACCTAAACCAAACAATGACATACAAAGTGCCACATCTGCCAAACAATTGGCAATAGGTTTTATCCAGACATTCAAAACATACTTTTGTAAGCCAGGCATAGTTACAGCAGTGTTATTTATTCTGCTATACAGATTTCCGGAAGCCCAGCTCACAAAAATATGTCCTCTGTTTCTTATAGATCCGCTTGAAAACGGTGGTTTAGGTCTATCTACCGAACAAGTTGGTTTTGTACAGGGAACATTAGGCGTTATAGGACTGCTTATAGGAGGTATTTTAGGAGGCACTGCCATTTCCTGGAAAGGACTTAAAAAGTGTCTTTGGCCTATGGTAATAGCCATATCACTACCGGATTTGGTATATGTTTATCTTAGCTACTTCCCTACAGATAACATGTTCGCCATAGGTAGTTGCATCTTTGTTGAACAGCTTGGTTATGGTTTTGGATATACTGCCTATACCCTATTCCTGATATACTTTGCGCGAGGTGAACAACAGACCTCTCACTATGCTATAAGCACGGGTATAATGGCATTGGGAATGATGCTTCCGGGTATGATTTCCGGTCAATTGCAAGAGATAATGGGTTACAAAATGTTCTTTATATGGATTATAGCATGTTGCAGTATCACATTCATTGTATCTGCACTCATAAAGTTTGAGCCCGATTTTGGAAAGAAAAAAACAGAAAAGTAATATATATGATACTGATAGCAGATAGTGGGTCTACTAAAACCGATTGGTGTGTATGCGATAGTACAAACAAACAGACTATAGTCAAAACTCAAGGCATAAACCCATACCACCAAAGCGTAGAAGACATTACAGAGATTATAGAAAAAGAATTTCTGCCACAAATAACAGAGACAGAAAAAGAATCCATAACACAAATACACTTTTATGGTGCAGGTTGCGCCACAGAAGTAAAATGCAACATAATTAAAGAGATACTATCAGTACCATTCCCCAATGCTGAAATAAATATAGCCAGCGATTTGCTTGGCGCTGCACGTGCATTGTGTTGTAATCACGAAGGTATAGCTTGCGTAATAGGCACAGGTTCCAATTCCTGCCTGTATGACGGCAAAAACATAGCAGACAACATTCCATCCTTAGGATATATTTTAGGCGACGAAGGTAGTAGCGTTGCATTAGGACGCAGATTATTAAGTGACTGTTTCAAAAGACAACTACCACCTGCCGTTTGCGATGAATTTATGTCTGAATATGGTTTAACAATGGAATCTGTTTTAGAAAACATCTATAAGAAGCCACTTGCAAACCGATATATGGCACAGTTCACCCCCTTTCTGGCAAAACACAGAGACGTGCCTCAGGTACATGAAATACTGATAAGTTGTTTTACCGAATTCTTTAAACGTAACGTAATAGCATATCACAAACCATGGTTACCGGTCCATTTTGTAGGTTCAGTTGCCACCATATTTTCCGAAGAACTTATAGAGACAACAGAATCTCTTGGTATGAAAGCCGGTACTTTCATACAGAATCCCATAGAAGGAATTGTATCGTATCACATTAGCAACATTTAACATAGCCCCACACATCGTATATATACAAGTACTAACAGGAAACTACCAAATATGAAAAAATTATTTACAGTAATATTGTTCTTAACAACATCTGCATTTTGTTTTGCTGCTTCTAACGAACAGTCGGAAGCATTAATGCGTTTTGCAGGTAACATACACCAATTTAATTCTATCTACCCGCAAGAAAAGGTATATCTGCAATTCGATAACACATCGTATTACACAGGTGAAACCATCTGGTTCAAAGCATTCGTTGTAGAGGCATCCACACTTAACAGAGCGCCCAGCCGCGTACTTTACGTGGATCTTATCTCTCCTGGCGGAGTAGTACTACAACAGGAGAAATTAAAAATAGTAGCCGGGCAAGCCGATGGTTCTTTTCCCTTAGTTGATGCTGCTACATCGCAGGTTCGCAGTATGCGCGGCATAACAAACTACCCAAGCGGATTCTACGAAATAAGAGCATACACCAACAATATGCTTAACTTCAAAAAAGAGACAGTATTTTCCAGAGTATTTGCAGTATATGAACAACCAAGTAAAGAGGGTGAATACTATACAGAAAAGCCTGTAATCAAACAGATTATAACTAACGTAGAACAATACAGACCGGAAACAAAAAAACCGAATAAAATAAATCTTTCATTCTATCCTGAAGGTGGTCATCTTATTATAGGAAAGCCATGCAGAATAGCATTCAAAGCTACTGATGAATCAGGTTTTGGAACATCTGTTACAGGAAAAGTAAACGACACAGACATAACATTCAGCACCATCCATAATGGCATGGGTAGTTTTACATTCACCCCTACAACAGAAAAAAACAGCGTAACCATAGTTTCAGCAAATGGAACAGAGAGACGTTTCAATCTTCCTGACGCAGAGCTAACCGGTGTATCATTATCGGTTACAAACAAAAACAACATCAATCTGGACATTGATTGTACAGAAGAATTCACAGGAGAAACATTAGGTGCAACTTTAACCTGTAGAGGAGAGATAATGGATTTCTTCACTATAGACATAAACAATAACACCATAACAAAACAGATAGCCACTGACGGAATACCGGAAGGAGTTTGCAGAGTAACTGTTTTTGACAGAGAAGGTAGAATCTACGCATCCAGATTTATATACAACTACAGCAACATAGCAGCTCCGCAAATCTCAATTACTCCGGACAAAGCCAAATACAACGGATTCGACCCGATGAAATTAAGCATTCTACTACTGGATGGTAACGGAAGACCATTCAAAGACCGTTTCTGTCTGTCAGTAAGAGATCAGCGCGGATTCAGCAATATTTACACCGATGACATTAGGACATCACTGCTTTTATCGTCCGATTTGAAAGGATTGGTAGAAAATCCTGAATACTACTTTGAATCACGCGACAGCATACACACAGCAGCCTTAGACCTGCTAATGATGATACAGGGCTGGGAACGTTATGATTGGAGAACAATGGCCGGAATAGAGTCGTTTGTAGCAAAACATCGTATAGAAACCGGACTTACACTAAACGGTTGGGTACTAAATCCATCGGGCAAAAAGCCATTAGGAGACGCAACTGTGCTTGCTGCAATTGTCCCGGAGAATCGCGACGATTTGGAAAGATACACCTACTACACAGATTCAACCGGATACTTTGGATTTGATATAGGTGTAGATTTCTATAACACAGCAAAACTGACCATTTATGCCCAAACCGAAAAAGAAAGATTGATAGGAACCAGCGCCAGATTACTATTTGAGCGCTCGCTTACACCAGAGATTAGAGCCTATCAACCTGGTGAAACTGTATTCTCCACTACCCAGCGAAACAACGAAATAAAAAAGGTGGGAAGAGAGAAGATAGACGAAACAGAAGAGGAGAAACACTACCCTACTATAATTAAGGAGAACGAAGGCTATCTACTGCCCGATGTTGATATAGAGAGCCAGCGTAAGTATATAGACTACTACACATTCAAAGCATTCGATGTTACAAAAGACGTTGAAATAGAGTTAGATAAGGCAGAGCATACAACCGACGTATTTGGTTATCTTATTGAAAAAGGATACGAGGTAACGGTTGTCATGTCCGATACGTCCGACACAGCAGACACTGTATATGTAGATGGATTTCCTGCATTCTTCTATGTTCACAACAATTCTAAATACCTGTACCAGGGTAAGTTTGAAACGCCATTGTATATAGACACAAAAGATTTGAAAGGCGTTCTGGTTTACGACAGGGTTATAACTTTAGGTGAAGCTTTCACACTATCGCCGCTATACCAGGAGTATCAACGTAAAACCCTGTTCCAGGTACCCGATTATGAGTATCTACAACAGAGAGTACGTTTGGTAGATATCTACGTAAAAGAAGATCACGAATTAAGCAGTAAGAAAGAGATTGTTAGCATAGACAAACGTATATCTACTGTAACGGGTTATTCTGAACCATATTCATTCTATAGCCCGGAATATCCTAATGGCCCTATTTTAGGCGATGTGGACTACCGTCGCACCCTGTATTGGAATCCAAATGTAGTTACAAACGAAAACGGCCAGGCAACTGTAGAGTTATACAACAACTCCATAACCGGTAGTTTCAGCATATCTGCAGCAGGAATAACAGCAGGAGGACAACCCTACTCTTTTGACCAAGATTTCTAAGCTAAACATTTGGTTTATTGTTTAGAAAGCATTACCTTTGCGCCCGCTAAATACATACGTATTTGGCGAGTGATTACAACATATTGTCTAACTTTATCTTAGTTTTAGTATTTTAAAATGGAAGAATTAAAGAATGTAGCTCCCTTAGCAGATTTCGATTGGGAAGCATACGAAAGCGGTAACATTGCTACCGGTAAAACAAAAGAGGAACAGGAACAGGCTTACGACAGCACTCTTAACAAGGTTGCTGATAACGAAGTAGTAAACGGTACTGTTATCTCTATCAACAAGCGTGAGGTTATTGTAAACATCGGTTACAAATCTGACGGTATTATTCCAATCAGCGAGTTCCGTTATAACCCTGAACTGAAAGTTGGTGACGAAGTTGAGGTTTATATTGAGAACACAGAAAACAAAAAGGGACAGTTACTTCTGTCACATAAGAGAGCTCGCGCATCACGTTCATGGGATCGCGTAAACGAAGCTCTTGCATCACAGGAAATCATCAAGGGTTACATCAAGTGCCGCACAAAGGGTGGTATGATTGTAGATGTATTTGGTCTTGAAGCATTCCTACCAGGTTCACAGATTGATGTTAAGCCTATCCGCGATTACGATGTATTCGTAGGCAAAACTATGGAATTCAAGGTTGTTAAGATCAACCAGGAATATCGCAACGTAGTTGTTTCACATAAGGCTCTCATTGAAGAAGAACTTGAACAGCAGAAGAAAGAGATCATTGGTAAGCTTGAAAAAGGTCAGGTACTTGAAGGTACTGTTAAGAACATCACAACCTATGGTGTATTCATTGACCTTGGTGGCGTAGATGGTCTTATCCATATTACAGACCTCAGCTGGGGCCGCGTTAGCGATCCAAAAGAAATCGTTGAATTGGATCAGAAGATCAACGTTGTTATTTTGGACTTCGACGACGAAAAGAAGCGCATAGCTCTTGGTTTGAAGCAGCTCACTCCACATCCATGGAACGCTTTGAGCGAAGACCTCAAAGTAGGTGACACTGTTAAGGGTAAGGTTGTTGTTATGGCCGATTACGGTGCATTCATTGAAATTGCTCCTGGCGTAGAAGGCCTTATCCACGTATCAGAAATGTCATGGAGCCAGCACTTGCGTTCAGCTCAGGACTTTATCAGCGTAGGCGACGAAGTAGAGGCTGTAGTTCTTACTTTGGACCGCGACGAGCGCAAGATGTCACTTGGTATCAAGCAGCTTAAGCAGGATCCATGGGAAGGTATTGATGAAAAATATCCTATCGGTTCAAAGCACACTGCAACAGTTCGCAACTTTACCAACTTTGGTATCTTTGTAGAAATTGAAGAAGGTGTTGATGGTCTTATCCACATCAGCGATCTTAGCTGGACCAAGAAGGTTAAACACCCATCAGAATTCACTTCAATTGGTGCTACAATAGACGTAGCAGTTCTTGAAATAGACAAAGAAAACCGTCGCTTGAGCTTAGGCCACAAGCAGTTGGAAGATAATCCTTGGGATGCTTACGAATCACAGTACACCGTAGATTCTATCCACGAAGGTAAGATTACCGAAATGATGGATAAGGGTGCTGTTATCTCTCTTGCAGAAGGTGTTGAAGGTTTTGCTACTCCAAAACACTTGGTTAAGGAAGATGGTTCACAGGCACAGCAGGGTGAAACATTGCAGTTCAAGGTTATTGAATTCAACAAAGAATCAAAGAGAATCATTCTTTCACACAGCCGTATCTTTGAAGATATAGCTAAGGCAGAAGCTAAAGCTGAAAAGAAAGCTCGCAAGGCAGCAACTGCAAAGAAAGAAGAAAAAGAACCAGCTATTCAGAATCAGGCAGCAGCTACCACATTAGGTGATATAGATGCACTTGCAGCTCTGAAAGAACAGCTTGAAGGTGAAAAGTAATCAAGCATTACCACACATAAACAACAAAAAGGTTAGCCACACAATGGTTAACCTTTTGTTTTTTTATATCTTCGCAGAAGAAAATTATAATAAGTGTTTATGTTCACTCGTAAAATAACAAATACTATTACTATCGTCATATCTTTATTATTGTTAACCGGATGCAAGACCGCAAACAGTGAGCAACTTGCCATTGCAGAGAAAATCATGTTCAGCAAACCAGATTCTGCCCTGAGAATCTTACAGAACATTGATACTACCACTATAACTACAGCAAAGGAACAAGCACTTTACGCACTACTAACAACACAAGCACAAGACAAGAACAATATAAACACAACAGACCATTCTTTAATAGAGCAAGCCGTTAACTATTATAAAGACAATCAAGATAAAAAACGCAAAATGTTATCATATTACTATATGTCACGCGTTCTGCAAAACAACGGAACATATTCAGAAGCCATCATTTCACTACTTAAAGCAGAAAACATAGCATTACAAATGGAAGACCATTTCCATTTAGGACTTATATATCGTGCGTTTTTTGAAATTTTCTACAACATAAAAAATTCCGTTGAAGCCCTACACTACGCAGAACTACAACACGCTGAATTTAAAAAGACCGGTAAAGAGATCTACATAAATTGGGCATTAAGAGATATAGCTGTTGCACAGATAGGCGCTGAACAATATGAAAACAGTTTAGGAGTATGTCATGACATAATAGAAAAAGAGTTATCAAGAAACAATTGTGACTCGAACTTTATTAACAACATATATAAACTTCAAGCAATATCTTATTTTGCGACAAAACAATATAGAAAAGTTATTGATACATACAACACCATACTTAATAATAACACAGATTTAATGAATGTTGCAGAATATAGAAATCTTGGATTGGCATATAAAAGAATTGGACAAATTGATAGTGCAATACACTATATGCAAATAGTCAACGAACTAGATTCTACAGACCAATGGCTATCATACGAAATACACAAATATTTAGGCAATGATAAACTTGCATTATCAGCTTTAGAAATTGAACACGAATATGCTAACAATATTATAGATTTGGTAAAAACACAGAATATCACAACATTAATCAATAAACAAAAAGAATATGACAAGGTAATTCAAGAGAAAGAACACCAACACAGATACCTTTCTTATACCGCAATAATTATTATTCTTCTTTTATTAATCATGTTGGTTTTCCTAATTATTAAACAAAAAATTACCGCACAAAAGATTGAGATAGAAAACGGTATGCTTCAAATTACCAACCTATCCCATATACTGCACATTAAAGAAACAGAAAGCAACAAAATTAAAGAAGACAACATCAAACTAAACAAAGACTATATCACACTGAAAGAAGCTAATATCAATTTGAAGGAAGCTAATATCAGACTGTTTAAAGATCGCTTTACTGAAATAGATAATTTATGCAGTAAATACTATGAACTTTCCGGTACAGAAGAAGATAAAATGAAGAAAATATATCTAAACGCTAAAAAACAGATAATCGAATTGACATCAAATAGCGAAACCATAAAGGAGTTAGAATACAATGTCAACTATTTTAAAGATAATCTTATAAACAAATTCAAGCAAGAATTCCCTAATATCAGCAAAGAGGATTACTATTTATATCTGCTATGGGTTTCAGGTTTCTCTACGCGAGCAATCAGCGTTCTTACAGATAATAATATAAATCTTACTTATAAAAGGAAATCACGTTTAAAGGGACTTATTAGTAAAAGTTCATCGCCAAATAAGGAGCTATATCTTGCGCAAATCAATTAACTTCACTAACAATTGAAATCACACAAATTCATCCAACAAAAAATGATGATTTTTACCATCATTATGGGGTATGTCAGATTTTAATTTTTGACAAATCGCACAAACCATTCATATCTTACTGTCTATCACTATATTACACATCCAATCAATAAGTATTCATGTCAGATTTTTTGAGTCCTTTTTTTTGTTCACTAATAGCTTTCTAACTACCTTTGAACAAACTTAAATGGTTAAAAAATATGAAAACTAAAAATTATTTCATTTGCTGTGCAGCATTGTTACTCACATGCACATCGCATTTATTTGCTGACAACGGAAACAATTCAGGTAGATTAGACCCGCCCAGCGAGGATGGAAATAAGCCTAAAACATTAATTCCTGAATGGATAGAGTATTCTTACAATAATGGTGTGCTACTATTGAAATGCAGCATGTATATAGAAAATGTGAGTATTACTATTAAAAACGAATCAACCGGATTTCGTTATAACAATCAAATTGAAAACATCTCACAACCCATCTACATAGATTTAAGCAGAGGTAACTACACTATTGAATGTATAATATCATCAGACATCGTTTATCAAGGAGTACTGATTGTCAATTAAATTTTCAACACTATCAAACAGCCTCGTAATGTGATGTAAAAGTAACGCGCTATACATAATCAAATATATTAACTTTAAATTTTAGCTTTATGAAGAAATTATTTTTATCCTTTGTTTTATTAGTGTTTGCTATATCTACAAATGCACAGTTGATAGTTGATAATAATGGTAAAATAGCCATTGGTGTTGAATACAGTGATACTTTGTCACTTAAGTCTCAACTTTCCATAAGTGGTGAAGGTAGAAGTGATGCTCATGTTACCATAAACACTTATGATACAGATCATGCTCTCTACATAAACCGCAAGGGCGGATCGCCTTATGTTGAAAATTCTGCAATATATGCTGTAAACAATGAGTTATATGGTATTTCAACTAATTATGGTATATTTACTTCTGCATTCAAGCCAGATCCTTTGTATGATTCTAGTAGAAGCTTCGGATTATATGCAAGAGCTGGAAACTGTGGTAATGGTAATTTTGGTGTATTTGGTTCTGTATGTGGTATTCAAAACGGTGCAGGTGTTTATGGCTCTACATTAAGTGGTCCTTGCAGTTCACAGATTATAGGTGCCAGATATGCCGGTTTCTTTCATGGTAATGTACGTGTTTATGGTGGAATACTTACCGCAACAGATATAAGTATAGATTCTGATTACCGCTATAAAGAGAACATAAAGACATTGGATAATAGTCTAGATCAATTAATGAAGATGAATGTTGTAAGTTACAACATCAAGCAACGTAGTATTGAAATGGGAGATAGTGCAAAAACAACTACAAATTTATATGAAAAAGATTCTCCTATACTTAAGAACACACATTATGGATTGATAGCTCAAGAGTTGCAAAAAATATATCCCGATTTGGTTATAGAGGATGGCAATGGTTATCTTTCTATTAACTATATTGAAATAATTCCATTACTTATTCAGTCTGTTCAAGAGTTAAAAGCACAGCTTGATGCACGTACAGTTAGCGACTTATCAGAATCCAAACGTGCTCCTTTAGTGTCTGATATGGAAAGTGTTGTTGTTACTTCTACCACACTTGAACAAAATGTTCCAAATCCATTTAATGAAAGTACTACTATAAGCTGTTGCATATCTGATGATGTAATTAATGCTGTACTCTATATATACGACATGAACGGCAAACAGATAGACAAATATCAGATATCAGAGCGTGGTAATACCAGTGTAGAGATTACTGCAGGTAGTCTTTCAGCCGGTATATATATGTACTCGCTTATAACAGACGGAAAAGTTATTGATACAAAGAGAATGATACTGACAGAGTGATTGACACGTTTTATTACTATGTTTAATCTTTCAAAATGATATGATTATGAAAAAGTCAGTATTATTCATCCTACTTTCTATCTGCACATTAGTACGTATATATAGCAATGAGATGTCCGATAAGACATATTATTACTATAAAGGCAAAAAGATAGAGATACCTATAGACAAGACTACGATAACAGTTAGATATAGTGATTCATCAGATGTTGAAAAGTTGTTAACTTCAAATATGGCTGTAAAAAAGTCCAAACAGCAATTGTTTGATGAATACAACAAAAATAGTGTCAAAAGGATTACTACCTATAACATAGAAAAGGAACATTTTGATAAAATCACCAATCTTCTGTTGGAAATGCCGCAAGTAGATTATGTTGGGTATCACATATCACCAGATTCACCAATACACATAACATCGGAATTTGGGGTGAAATTGAATAATTTGGCAGATACAATCTATTTGCAGCAATTGGCGGAACAAACTCATACAGAAATAATTCAATATGAAGGTTGGGGCAATTGGTTTACATTAAAAACCACTGCTGAATCTGTGGCTGATGCGCTTACTTGTAGTAATATCTTTTATGAATCTGGCAGATTTAAAGCAGTCGATCCATATTTCAATTTTTGTTTTAGAACTCAAAGTTATACACCAACCGATTCACTCTATTCTCAACAATGGGCTATTGATGGTGTAGATATAGATATTAATGTAAAAGATGTTTGGAATTTGACAAAAGGAAATAGAAACGTAAAGATTGCAATTGTAGATGATGGTATTAATAAGTCTCTACCTGAATTGTCATCTGTAAATTTTGTAAGTCCGTATAATACAAATAATAATACAAGTACAGATATTGAAACAACGTTATACTATGGAAAAGGTCATGCAAACGCTATAGCCAGTATAATTGCAGCCAATCACAATCAAGGTCCTATGGCAGGGATAGTTCCCAATATTTCATTGATGAATATATATGTTGATCTTATTAATATTTCTTCTTATAAAATCTCACGTGGCATAATGTGGGCGGTAAATAACGGGGCGGATATTATTAATTGTTCCTGGGGTGCTCATCCAGATGTTAATTTAAGTTTTTACAATTCATTAAAATCAGAACAATTGGAAGAAGCTCTAGACTCTGCTCTGTATAACGGACGTAATGGTAAGGGTTGTGTTGTTGTATTTGCAGCCGGAAATGAATATAGGTCAACATGTTCATATCCTGCAAGCTACAATCCGGATTTGCTTGTTGTTGGTTCTATACAAAAAAATGGAAAGCGTGCACCATATTCTAATTATGGTCCGAAGCTTGATATTGTTGCACCCGGTGACACTGTTATGATATACACTAACGATGGTTTTAAGTTAAATGGATGTGGTACTTCTTATGCCGCACCTCATGTAGCCGCTGTAGCTGGGATGTTATTGTCATTAGATAGAAATTTAACAAGAGAACAGGTTGTAAGGTTTATAGAACGTTCAACTCAAAAAATTCCCGGGCCTAACTTAGATGATCCATATGAATACGAATATAATAGTGAAGATGGATATCGTACAGAAGAGTTGGCGCATGGATTGCTTGATGCAAATAACGCAATTAATACAGACTTTTCAGATCAAATAATAGGAGGTACATGTAAAATTGATGGTATAAATATCTTTGTAGAAAATTTAAATCATAGAAAGAATTCATTTATAGAAATGAAAGCGAGTAGAAATGTGGTAATAAATAAGGATTTCAATTTGCTTGAACAATCAACTTTACTTATTAACACTACAGCAGATTTAGAGAACTATACTATCGTCTGGCCATTGTATTTTT
>JAFYMP010000065.1 GCA_017556585.1 Bacteroidaceae bacterium | reverse complement strand
TTATGACTACTGTACACGCTGCAACTGCAACTCAGAAGACTGTTGACGGTCCTTCACGTAAGGATTGGAGAGGTGGTCGTGGTATCCTTGAGAACATCATCCCATCTTCAACAGGTGCTGCTAAGGCTGTAGGTAAGGTTCTTCCTGTTCTTAACGGTAAACTTACCGGTATGGCATTCCGCGTTCCTACTTCAGACGTTTCTGTTGTTGACTTGACAGTAGTTCTTGAGAAAGAAGCTACAATGGCTGAAATTTGCGCAGCTATGAAGGAAGCTTCAGAAGGCGAATTGAAGGGTATTCTTGGTTACACAGAGGATGCAGTTGTTTCAACTGACTTCCGTGGTTGTGCTAACACTTCTATCTTTGATGCTAATGCAGGTATCAGCCTTGATTCAAACTTTGCAAAAGTTGTTTCTTGGTATGATAACGAATGGGGTTATAGCAACAAGGTTTGCGAAATGGCTCGCGTAATCATGAAGTAATAAATGATTATATAGAAGAAGGTCTCCCGTCAAGGAGACCTTTTTTTGTTGATATGCTTTGCTGTTTCAGTGGTTTGTATTAATTTTACCTCTATCTTTTGATATAGTGTATGAAGTACGATCTGATAACAGTATTAGGACCTACTGCGTCAGGCAAAACAGCCTTTGCATCTTCTCTTGCCGCAACTATTGGCGGTGAGATTTTGAGTGCAGATAGTCGTCAGGTCTATAGAGGAATGGATATAGGTACCGGCAAAGATTTAAAAGACTACGAAATAGATGGCAAACATATTCCTTATCATCTTATAGATATTGTAGATGCCGGATACAAATATAATGTCTTTGAATTTCAAACTGATTTTCTAAAAGCATATAATGAAGTGAATTCGCGCGGCAATATGCCAATAATGTGCGGTGGAACGGGATTATATCTGGAATCTATACTGAAAGGGTATAGGTTGATTCCTGTGCCGGAAAATCCTGAATTGAGAGAATCGCTTCAGGGCAAGACACTGTCTGAACTGACAGAAATACTCAAAAGCTACAAAACATTGCATAATACAACAGATGTTGATACCACAAAACGTGCAATACGCGCTATAGAGATAGAAGAGTATTACAAGCAACACTCTGTTGAAGCAAATTCATTCCCAAAAATCAACAGCCTGATAGTGGGAATAGATATATCGCGCGAATTGCGTAGAGAGAGGATTACCAATAGATTAATATCCAGATTGGAAGAGGGAATGATAACAGAAGTAGAAAAGTTGTTGCAATCCGGTATTTCTGCAGAAGATTTAATCTATTATGGTTTAGAGTATAAATATGTTACACTCTATCTGACCGGAAAACTGGAATATCGTTATATGGTTCAGGAATTAGAAGTAGCTATTCATCAATTTGCAAAACGCCAGATGACCTGGTTTAGGGGCATGGAGAGGCGAGGTTTGCATATTGAATGGTTGCCTTATCAGGATTCTACGGAAAGAAAGGTGGAACGTGTAATCAATTTGATGAATTTATAAATTATGGCAGTAGATCCGGAAAGATGGGGAATAATGTACACCCCGCGTGCAGGAGTACGAAACAAAATGAAACGTTGGTTTCAGATTAAAGAGTATCTGAATCTGCGTGGAGTTAAATATGATTCATTTCAATCTGATGGAGAAGGTTCTACAGAGGTCTTAACCAAGATGTTAATAAACAATGGTTATAAGACAATTGTAGTAGTTGGAGGCGATGAGGCTCTCAATGATGCTGTGAACGCTTTAATGTTCACTCCTCGCGAAGTGCGTTCTGAAATAGTTGTAGGTGTAATTCCAAACGGAATTGGAAATGACTTTGCAAGTTTTTGGGGACTTGACGTAGAGAACTACAAACAGGCCATACATTGGATAATAGAGCGCAGAATAAAGAAAATAGATGTAGGTTACTGTTCTTATAAAGAAGGTGACGAAGAAAAAGTCCGCTATTTTCTTATGTCAGTAAATATTGGTTTAGGCGCGCAGGCTATTAGATTATCTGATATCTGTAAACGTTTTGGCAAAAAGAATCCATCATATATATTGGCTATATTTGCTCTGTTTAAAGAGAGGAAGCAATATAAAATGCGCATAAAGGTCAATAATGAGGAGATAAACGATAAGATTATGACACTGTGCGTAGGTAACACTCGTGGATATGGACTCACTCCAAGTGCAGTGCCATATAGCGGTTGGTTGGATGTTTCGGTTGTATATCGTCCTAAACTTATGGAGATGATTCGCGGACTTTATATGCTGCTCCACAATCAGTTACTTAACCATGAGCAGGTGAAACCATATCGTTCAAAATCTATAGTTATATCTGAATCGGATGGTACAATAACCTGTTTGGACGGTCACACATTGGTACACACCTATCCGTTAACTATTTCACTTGAACCATCGGTGATGAACTTTATTATTCCAGGATAAAATAGATAAGTTATGCAGTTATTAGGAAAATCGGACAATTTCTTTCTGTTGGCAGGTCCTTGCGTTATAGAAGGCGAAGATATGGCTTTGCGTATAGCAGAAAAGATAAAAGGAATAACAGACAGATTGGGAATTCCATACGCTTTTAAAGGATCTTACAGAAAGGCAAACCGTTCAAAAATAGATTCGTTTACAGGTATAGGCGATGAAAAGGCTTTAAAAATATTGGGTAAAGTAGCAAAAGAATTTGATATTCCAGTAGTTACAGATATTCATCAGGCTCAGGAAGCTGCCATGGCGGCTGAATATGTAGATGTACTACAAATACCGGCATTTCTCTGCCGTCAGTCAGATCTGTTAGAGGCTGCTGCACGTACCGGTAAAATTGTAAATATTAAGAAAGGTCAGTTCCTTTCACCTGAAGCAATGAAATTTGCTGCTCAAAAGGTGGTTGATTCGGGCAACAACAATGTTATGCTTACAGAGCGTGGCACTACATTTGGATATCAGGATTTGATAGTTGATTATCGCGGCATTCCTATTATGCAACAGTTTGGTTTTCCAGTAGTTGTAGATTGTACACACTCTTTACAACGACCAAATCAGTCGGCAGGTGTTACAGGCGGACAACCGGAAATGATAGAGACTATAGCTAAAGCTGCTATTGCGGTTGGTGCAGACGGTTTGTTTATGGAGACTCATCCGGTTCCTGCCCAGGCTAAAAGCGATGGTGCCAATATGCTTGCGTTGGACTTATTAGAACCTCTACTGGAGAAATTAGTAAGACTGCGTAAAGCATTGTAAATCCGGACATAAGAAGAAACGCAAGCATATTTTGACCTTATTAAGACACCCCTAAATCCCCTCAAGGGGACTTGGTCGCTTCGCTCCGAATTGTTTAACTTACTGGA
>JAFYMP010000064.1 GCA_017556585.1 Bacteroidaceae bacterium | reverse complement strand
GTATCCCTCTCTCTCTATGGGCAGATGCGGGAGCCAAGAAATATGGAGTGTTTTATCCAATGCAGACATTTAGTCAGGGTAAGGATGTAGATTGGAGTAATCTGCCTGTTTTTGTAGAGGGCAATACTAATCAAACACTTGAAATAATAAAAGGTGTGGCAGATTCTGTTTCAGGCAATGTTCAGGTATTGAATAGTGAAGATAGAAAACGACTGCATCTGGCAGCAGTATTTGCCTGTAATTTTGCAAATAGGATGTTTGCTATAAGTGAAAGCCTTTTGGAATCTTCGGGGATCTCTTTTGATGTTATGTTGCCACTTGTAAAAGAGATGGTTAATAAGGTGGAGCGCATATCGCCTGTAAAAGCTCAAACCGGTCCGGCAATGAGAAATGACCAAAAGGTTATGCAGGCCCATCTGGAGTTACTAAAAGATACTCCACAGTGGGCAGAATTGTACCATTTGATTTCAGAAGATATAATTAAAAGCAGATAATATGATTGATTACGATTTAAAGAAGATAAAAGCGCTGATTTTTGACGTAGATGGCGTTCTGAGTTGTAATATGATGACTATGGCCGACGATGGCAATCCTATAAGAACGGTAAATGTCAAAGATGGGTACGCAATGCAATTGGCTGTCAAAAGAGGTCTGCGTATAGCAATTATAACCGGTGCAAGAGTGGCTTCGGTAGCCAGGCGATTTGAATACTTAGGTATAAGTGATATCTATTTGGCTTCTTCTGTTAAGGTAAATGATTTCAATGATTTTGTAAGTAAATATGATTTGAAAAGCGAAGAGATTCTTTATATGGGCGATGATATTCCTGATTTTCAAGTGATGCAGATGGTTGGCTTACCTTGCTGTCCTGCCGATGCTGCTCCTGAGATTAAGGCTATAAGTAAATATATATCTCCTGTAAAAGGTGGGTACGGATGCGGTAGAGATGTAGTAGAACAGATTCTAAAAGAGCAGGGATACTGGATGTCTGACGAACATGCGTTTGGCTGGTAAACATTATTAGTTTGCAGTGCGGCGAACAATGTTTATGCTCAATTCATAAAGCAAGTAGATAGGTGCTGCAACTAATAGCAGCGTGAAAATATCGGTGGTGGGTGTTATAACAGCACCCACTACTAGTATGGCTACAAAAGCATGTCTGCGGTACTGTTTCATAAAGTTTGCATTTATCATTCCCAATTTGGCCAGGAACCACGATAGTATAGGCAGTTCAAACATTATACCCATTAATAGAGTTAGTGTGGTGAGCATATCAATATAAGATGCCAATGTGATAATGTTTGGCACATCTGCGCTTACCTGATAGGTACCCAGGAACCTGAAAGCCAATGGAAATATAATAAAGTAGTTTAACACAACTCCCATCATAAATAGCAGGTAAGACCATGTAACAATGGCAGTAGTGTGTCTCTTTTCGTTCTCTCTTAAAGCCGGCGAAATAAAACCATATAGTTCATACAGAACGTATGGCATGGCAACTATCAGACCTGCATAAAATGCAATCTTCAGGTGAATCATAAATTGCGCAGTCAGAGTTGCACTGAATAACTCTATGTTGAAATTGCTTATAGCCGAAGCATCTAACCCCATTGCTGATGCTACATATTCAATTAAATTGTATAGGGCAAAATCGGAATGGCTGGGTGCTAATATTATCCTGAATAGTGGCTCCTTTAGACAAAAAGTAACAACCGCAACTGCCATAACAATGGCTAAAATGCGGAACAATAACTTTCTGAAAACTTCTAAATGGTCCCAAAAAGTCATCAAATTGCTGTTGTCGGTAGGCATAACCGCTTTGTGGAGATTTTTTATTGTTCTTTTTTCTCCTCTTTGGTCTCAGTGTCGGAATTTATGTCTTTCTCTAAGTCGTTTAGACCTGCTTTAAAGCTTTTTACGCCTTTCCCCAAACTCTTCATCAAGTCTGGAATACGCTTTGCTCCAAAAAACAGTAAAATAACCAATACAATGAGAATAATCTCCCACATTCCCAAACCGGCCAGTAAAAATGTTGTCATCTTTTTATTTGAGTTAATTGTTTCTAAAGACGCGAAGATAACAATAAAAGAGTAAAATAGTTGTAAGATTATCGGAAATAATAGAAGAATGCATTAATGAAATGTAGAAAGTAGGGATTATTAGGGGCAAAAAACTGAAAATTCCATTATTTTTTGTAATATTGCAGATTATTATATAATCTACAATAATTATTGATATGGAAAATAGTCAGTTTCTTGTTTCGGGGATACAGCAGGTAGGAGTAGGTACTACATCTGTTTATAAATCGTGGAAATGGTATGCCGATATGTTCGGTGTTGATATTAGAATCTTGGAAGACGATACAGTGGCAGAACGAATGCTGCCATACACAGGCGGTCAGGCACAGAAACGCCATGCAGCTATTGCAGTGAACCTGCAGGGTGGCGGTGGCTTTGAAATATGGCAATATTCAGACAGAAAACCAAAACCGGTAGATTTTGATATTCAGGTTGGAGATTTAGGAATATTCTGTGCAAAATTGAAATGTCGCGATATAGAGGCTGCTCACAAACAGCTTTCGGAGAAATGGAATAAAATATCACCAATTGTTACAATACCTGATGGTACAAAAACATTTTATGTTACAGATCTGGAGGGTAACTGGTTCCAGATGGTTCCGGACAGCAAAGTGCTGGTAGAAGAGAAAAAACTCTTTGGTGGAATGGTTGGCGCCATGATAGGTGTTACAAATATTGAAAAATCACTTGAAGTTTACAGAGATGTATTAGGCTATGATGTTGTGGTATATGATAAGACCGGAACATTCGATGATTTGTCTCATCTGCTGGGCGGAAATGGTCAGTTCCGCAGAGTGCTTCTTAAATGGTCAAAACCGGTAGAAGGTGCTTTCTCGCCTTTGTTTACCAGTGGATACATAGAGCTGGTACAGGCATTGGACAGAACCCCTAAAAAGATTTTTGAAGGCAGATACTGGGGCGATCCTGGATTTATTCAGGTTTGTTACGACATAACAAATATGGATGCTTTTGGTGAACATTGTAAACAGAAAGGTTATCCGTTTACAGTTGATAGTTGTCCTGATGGCGTACAGTTCAACATGGGCGATGCTTCTGGCCGTTTTACATATATAGAAGATCCGGATGGAACATTGATAGAATTTGTGGAGACATATCGCGTTGGTATTGCAAAGAAACTGAATCTTTACCTGAACTTGATGAAGAGGAACAGAGAAAAACCGCTTCCTAAACTGTTGTTCAAGGCAATGCGAATGAATAGAATGAAATTCAAAGATTGATTATGGGTAATCTGGTAGATCTTATAAAAGCAGATGTCAGATATCAGGATTCATTAAAAGCATGTATGAATTGTGGTATCTGTACCGCTATTTGTCCTGCAGCAGAATTTTTTGAATACGATCCGCGTAGAATTTGTGATATGGTTCAGCGTGGTGATGAAGATGTAATTGAAAAACTGCTTAGATCCGATACTATATGGTATTGCGGACAGTGTATGTCTTGTAAGACACGTTGCCCGCGTGGCAATGTTCCAGGTGCAGTAATAACCATATTGCGTACAGTTTCTCAAAATATGGGCTATTATAAGGATAGCTATTATGGCAGACAGCAGGAGGAACTTGCTGAAGGTATAGGAACTAATATAGTGGATATTGGTTACTGTGTTCATCCCGATAAAGTTGCCCCTTCAAAACATCCTGAGCAAGGTCCTGTATGGGAGTGGTATATTAAGAATATAGACGAGGTCGCTCCCAAGTTTGGTGCTAATTATCATGGTGATGGTCCGGGCGCTTTAAGAACAATATCTCCGGAAAGTATGGAGGAATTGAGGAAAATTTTTGAGATTACCGGTGGTGATGAATTACGTGAAATGTTGATAAAAGGAAAGAATCAGAAATAGTTATGCCTGATTTTGGTTTTTCAATAAAGACAGCAAGGACAGAGAATCTTGATAAAGTTTCTTTGGAAAAATATAGGGAACTGCTACGTAAGGTTCCATCTTTCAAGCGTTGTTTCCAGTGTGGTTGTTGTTCTGCAACTTGCTCGGCACAGCAATATACCAATTTTAATATCCGTAAGGTACATACATCTTTCAGACGCGGTGAATATAATCTGCTTTCAGAAGAGCTGAAAAAGTGTATGTTGTGCGGTAAATGTACATTGCTTTGCCCACGTGGTGTAAATTTGCGTTCGCTCATTATGAATATGAGGCAACTTCTGGAAGAACCTGTAAAATAATAGATTATTAAGATGAAGATTCAAGTAATTCCATACAATATTTTTGTAATACCATTCCTTGTTGGTGTGGCATTGTTGCTTGTTATCTGCCTCTACAAATACATAAGGTGGATAGGAAAATTTAATAAGCAACAACGTGATACCATTAAGAAAAATTGGTTTTCGTGGAAAATCTTCTCGGCAGTATGGGAAATGTTCAGAGAAGGTTTGTTGCATGTTAAGATTTTCAAAAAGAACTTTCTTTTGGGAGTTATGCACCAGGCGTATGCTCTGGGCTGGTTCCTGCTAATCGTTGTGGGATTTGCAGAAAGTACTCTGACAATGAAATATCTGCAGCAGGAGAACTCGGTAGAGAGAGTTTACCAGCTGGAAAATCAGGGCGACTGGTATGTAAAGGAGAAGGGTGAGGGTGTAATTGACGAACTGACTCTTGGCAATGAAGAGGTTTCAAAAATCAATTATAAGCGCCCATTTTATGTGAGCATTTTCTACAGATATTTTGTACATGATGTTCCATCATCATTCAGGAATGCACATCTCTTTTCAAATGTGATGGACGGGCTATTGCTATATGTCTTCCTGGGATTGACAATGGCAATAATAAAAATCATGTATTCCAGAATACTGGGAATGAGAAGAACCACGCGTCATACAATTGTTGACAGGTTCTCAAAGTTCGCATTGTGGAGTATCTTCCCGCTAAGATTGCTTGCAGAATCTGTTACTGCCTGTCTTTATGGCAACGGAGGTTTCTTTACTCAGACAATAGGCAATCTGTTTGACCCTATGATAGTACGTGGTATGGAACACTCTTTGTGGATGTTCTATTCTGTGATGCTTTCAGTATTCTTTGTTACCCTTCCATTTACCAGGTATATGCATATCTTTACAGAACTGTTCCTGATATATTTCCGTAAGATAGGTGTAAAGGAGAGCAATGAAAAGAGCGGATACACAATGTTTGAACTGAACGCATGTTCACGTTGTGGTGTATGTATTCAGGGTTGTCCATTAGATAAGGAACTGGGTAATCATAAAGTGCAGTCGGTATATCTGGTGCGTAGTATAAGAAATCAGGAGCGTCCGGGTAAAATTAAGATGATAGCAGATGACTGTCTGATGTGTGACCGTTGCAGTGTGGACTGTCCTGTTGGTATAGATCTGAATGCAATTCGCAGAATAGTTCGTAATAAGGGAACTTTAGATACTAAAGGCAATTATTCATACGTTCACGAGAATAAGTATTCATTTAATGCCATTGGTAGAATAGCCTATTTTGGAGGTTGTATGTCGCATCTTACTCCTGGCATTACAGAATCCATGGAGAAGATTTTTGAAGCGGCAGGACAGAAGTATTGGTATATGGACAAACAGCGTTCTGTATGTTGCGGTCGTCCGTTGCAGCAACAGGGATTCCTGAATCAGGCAGCTGAATTGCGTGAAAAAAACAGCGATATGATAGAAAAATCGGGTGCTGTTATGCTGGTAACATCGTGCCCAATATGTTATAGATCGTTTAAGACAGAATACAATTTGTCAATACCTGTTCTTCATCATACCGAATATATTGATATGTTGTTGAAACAGGATAAAATCAAGGTGCGTAAAGATGATAAGAAGGTCTCTTATCACGATCCTTGTGAATTGGGACGTGGCTGTGGTATATATGAAGAGCCACGTAGCGTATTAAAGAGAGTTACTAATCTGCAAAAGACCAGGTATCAGAAGGATAAGAGTGTTTGCTGCGGATTTAATCTGGGTAATACTGTTCTTACAGTAGAACAGCAAACCAAAATATGCAATGCGTCATTAAAGAATCTTACATCAAAGCCGGTGGATACTGTGGTTACTGCCTGCCCTATGTGTAAGAAAGCATTTATTAGAGCTACAAATGAATATCCGGTTCGCGATATTGCAGAAGTTGTAGCAGAAAACCTAATTAATTGAATGTAATATGGCAAACCGTTTTTGGAACGAATATCAAAAGAAAATAGCTGACAATCATTTCTATTATGAGCGTAGCTGTATAAGACAGACCTTCTTCCCAGGCTCGGAAACAGCATTCCTGAGAATGTTGAAGGAAGAATTGGGAAAAGATGTTTTTGATGATTTCCGTCTTCATACCTGCACAGGTATAGGTTATCACGCAGATGTAGTGCCTTTAGATACAACTATGACAGTTGTAGGTCGTATATTTTCATTGATGACAGAAAAAGGTTACGAAAACTTTGTACCATCGTGTGTAACATCATTTGGAATATTTACAGAAATGGTACACATGTGGGAAGAGCATCCGGAACTGCTTGATAAGACAAGAGAAAATTTATGGAAGGCGTGCGGGCGTGAATTTAATATCCCTAAAAATATTGCTCATCCATCGGACCTTATATATCATTTCCGTTTTGAACTTAAAAAACTGATGAAGTATAGTCTGGTAAACCGTTTTACCGGCAAACCATTGCGCGTGGTTGAACATATAGGTTGTCATTATGCAAAAATATTCCCCGACAAAGGTGTTGGAAAGGCAGAATTCCCATACGTTTTAGCCGGTATGATAGAGGCATGGGGTGGCGAAGTTGTGGATTATCCTGAACGTCGTCATTGTTGTGGCTTTGGTTTCAGACAGTATATAGTACAGGAAAATCGTGGCTATTCTATTTCAAATACCAAAAAGAAATTAGAGTCTATGGAACCATACGAACCTGACTTTATTGTTACCAATTGTCCGGGTTGTACACTTTTCCTTGACAGATGGCAATATACAATAGCAGAGATGGAGAATAAAACCTACGATCGTGAAGGCTATGGTATTCCGGTTCTTACATACGAAGAGATGGCCGGATTGCTTTTAGGTTACAACCCTTGGGAACTGGGATTGCAGATTCATCAGGTTCAGGCAGAACGTCTGCTTGATAAAATTGGTATTCCATACGATCTAAAACAAAAGTATAATGCGGCTTCCGGAAAGATTTTAAGAGCACCGGAAAAGCCGGAAAACCTTTTGGTTTAATATTTGAATAAGTTGATTATGAAAAAAGTATCTATAATAGGAGCCGGCCCTGCAGGTATAGAAGCTGCATCAGTATTGGCTAAACATGGAATAAGTGTGATGTTGTTCGAAAAATCATCGTCACCACTTAATAATATAATGGATAAGGCATATTTGTTCCCTAATTTCCAGTCGGCAATGGAGATTGCTGATGATTTGAGTGGACGTCTGCTAAACGATAAGATTACCTTAGTACCCGATACTGAAATAGTTGATGTAAAATGGCAAGGTACAGATTGGAAACTTTTTGATGCCAAAGGTCAAACCTACGTTTCTGATGTAGTACTTATAGCAACAGGTTACCAGGTATTCGATGCTAAAAGAAAAGAGGAACTTGGTTATGGAATATACAAGGGTGTAATAACATCTCTCGAAATGGAGAAGATGATTAAATACAACCAAATACTTAATGTAAGTGGCGATATTCCAAAACGTATTGCTTTCTTGCAGTGCGTAGGCTCTCGCGATGAAAAATCGGGCAATCACTACTGCTCAAAAGTTTGCTGCGTAACAGCTGTTAAGCAGGCGATAGAGATTAAGAAGATGATTCCGACAGTTGATATATCAATCTTCTACATGGATCTGCGAATGTGGGGACAGGGTTTTGAAGAGATGTACAGAAAGGCACAGGAAGAGTATGGCATCAACTTTGTGCGTGGACGTATATCGGAGGCTGCAGCTACTTTTGATAGCAGAGTACAGCTGAAATCGGAAGATACACTTATGGGCGTTCCTCTTAAGATGACCGCCGATTTGCTGGTACTTATGGTAGGAATGGAGCCATCAGCAGGTACCAGAAATATTGCATCCAGATGTGAAATATGTGGCGATTATGGTTTTGTAAAGACTATAAGTCCACACCTGTACGATAGTGAAACCGGAAAACCCGGACTTTTTGCTGCAGGAACCTGTAAACGACCAAATTGTATAGAAGATACAGTTAATGATGCACGTTCTGCAGCTTATGCAATTATGGAGTATCTTAATACATTATAATGAAATGAAGAGATTTTGGTTTATATTTTTAGCAACAGTATTTTCATTGCAGATGTATGCTGCAGATGCACCTAAAAAGAACAATCTTAAAACTACAGTTCTTTCATATATAACAGGTTCTGCAAAGATTACATATGAACGTGCGCTGTTTGAAGGTCAGAGTGTGGAGTTTACAGCAGGTGTAATAGGTGTAGGTGGCGATGCCAAACACAATAATCCAAAAGGTGCAACAACGCGCTTGGCCTATAAATGGATATTTCCTTTCTCATATAATAGTGCAAATCCGTTGAATGGTTTCTATGTTAAACCGGAAGTGGCATATTCAAAATTTGACTATGACCGCTCTGCAGGTGGTATTGTACAGCGTGATAATATTTCACGTGCAGCCATTATGGGATGTGTAGGATGGCAATGGGTAAAGGAATGGTTCGTATTCGATTTTTATATAGGAGCTGGTGGCGCTGTTGGTAAGAATTGCCCGGACAACTATTATCATGGCTTTGTTGGGCTAAATCCTGATTCTGACGTAGCATTAACCTTTGGGTTGAAACTTGGTATAGCACTATAATTTTAAAAAGAGGTTTTCAGCGAAAACCTCTTTTTAAATATTACATAGCATCAATGCTTCTTGCAATCTTTGCACAAAGGGCAGGGAAGAATCGTTTTATATAAACCATCAGTAGCTCATATTTACCTACCAATACTTCTCTCTTCTTTTTATAGACAGCTTTTACAATCTTTTTGCCTGCAACTTCGGCGGTGCAACCACCAGCCTGACCTGCATCCATTTTTCCGTGCTGTTTGCCATCTTTTTCAAGAGCATAGAATGAAATTTTGGTCTGAACTCTGCCCGGACATACTATAGTTACACGGATATTGTCATCGTAGTATTCTGCCTGAATAGTTTCAAACAATCCGTATAGAGCATGTTTGGAAGAGCTGTATGCACAGCGTAGCGGGAATCCGAATCGGCCGTTTATACTTGTAGTTACTACCAACTGGCCACCTCCGCGTTCCACCATTTTAGGCAGAATAACCTTGGTCATTATTACAGGTGCAAAATAGTTAATATCCATCACCTTGTTAATAACCTTCATGTCGGTCTCTATTGTCTTTCCACGCTGGCTTATGCCGGCATTGTTGTAGAAAACATCTATATAACCAAACAGATTCCAGGCATTTTCAGCAAGTCCTGCAACCTGATCCTTTTGTGACAGATCAAAAGGTAGTGCTTTTGCAGCAGGAGAACCCAACTCTTCGCAACGTTTACAAACTTGTTCCAGCAAGTCGGCTTCCAATGCTGTAAGAATCAACTTAGCTCCCTCTTTGGCAAATTCGTATGCGGTAGCTTCACCGATACCCGATGACGAACCTGTTATCCAAACTACTTTATCCTGAAACTTTTTCATCTTGTTTACTATTTGTCAATTTCTTCTTTGAACCATTGTGCTCTGCCGCAACCCTCACCGGTATTCAGCATAACCAAATCGCCGTTTTTAATCTTGTTTTGTTTAAGAGCTTCATAGAATCCGGCAAAACATACAACCGATGCAGGGCCTAAATAGATACCTTTTTCACGCTTGATAATCCTGCCATAATCTACAAGTTCATCCTCTTTCACTCTTAAAAAACAGCCACCGCTGTTCTTTACTATAGGGCCAACAATAGGATACATGCCCGGTGTGCCGGCCGAAAGAATAGATATTCTGGTCTTTGGCTCCAATGATGGATAGTTCTTTTCAAATCCTTCGGGGAAATTATTTTCTGTAGCCCATTCCCATGCCTGAACCATTGGGTCGCAAGTATCTTGCTGTACCAATATCATACGTGGCATTTTATGTTCAGGGTAAGTGGAGGCTATCTCTCGCATACCTTTTTCGTATGCAATAGGACTTGTTCCACCTGCAACAGCTTGCATATAAACATCTGGAATTCTGCCTAATTGGCGCAGACACTCAAATACCAAAGTCTTCTTTGCTTCAATACGGATAGGGTCTATGTTGCCGGCAGAAATCATAACGTTCTGTTCTTTATGGAAATCGGCAGCGGCTTTTTTTGCAACTCCGTAATTACCATCGCAAACTATCAGGTTCTGTCCGGTAGCTCTTACTGCATCAATGGAATCTTGATACATATCTTCCGGAACAAACAGATGGAATCTTTTTCCTGCTTTGGCTAAATAGGTACTATAAGCTGTACCTGCGTTGCCTGTAGATGCCAAACAGTAATCTTCTACACCATTCTCTTTAAAAACAGTTGCAGCAAGCGAAGCAGCTATATCTTTAAAGGTGCCCGAACCACCGTTTAAATCGTTTCTGCAAACCACTACTTTACAATCTATGTTGTAGTTCTGTTTTGCATAGTCGGCCAGAAATTGCCACTCTTCAATAGGAACAGCTCCTTCGCCTAACGTTACTATATTCTCTTTTTTCTCTATAGGAAGAAAATCAAAATAGTGATATAGATTATCGGCGCTGTTTGAACAGGTGCATAACTGTTCTAACAGAGAGTAGTCTGTTGAATATGTAGCTTCTGCATGATTGCTTCCGCATTCACACAGCTGATCTTGTTTAAACCAAGTGGCAAAGTCACCAATGACTTTGCCACATTTCTTACATACTAATTGATATTTCATCTTTTAAATACGTTCATATCTTGGATACCGCCTGCATAGTAACCTGAATCAAGTTTCTTCTTAACTTCCTTGAATACTTGGATAGTGCGGTCAACCTGCTCTAAAGTATGTGATGCTGTAGGAATAATACGCAACATCAACTGGCCTTTAGGAATAACAGGGTATGTAACGATAGAACAGAAGATACCATAGTTTTCGCGCAAATCAACAACAACGTTTGTACCTTCGTTTATGCCACCTTCAAAGTAGATAGGAGTAACCGGTGATTCAGTAGCACCCATATTGAAACCTTCTGCACGGAAACCATCTTGCAATGCATTAACAATAGTCCACAGTTGGTCTTTCAGTTCAGGATGTGACTTGATAAGATCCAAACGCTTCTGGTTACCAATTACCAATGGCAGAGGCAATGATTTTGCGTAAATCTGTGAACGCATGTTGCACTTCAAGTGATCAATAATCTCTGGCTCTGAACTTACTACACCACCAATACTTGCCATACTCTTTGCAAATGCATCAAAGATAACGTCTATCTCTTCTGTTACGCCGTAATGTTCTGCTGTACCGCGACCGGTAGCACCCATTGTACCAAAACCATGAGCATCGTCAATAAGTATTCTGAATGGATATTTCTTCTTTAGTTCTACGATGTCTGCCAAATGACCTAAGTCACCGGCCATACCGAATACACCTTCTGTAATAACAAGAACACCACCGCCCTGTTCGTCAGCAAGTTTGCAAGCATGGTTCAACTGTTTTTCCAGACTAACCATATCGTTATGAGCAAATGCAAAACGTTTTGCAAGGCTTAGACGCATACCATCTAAGATACAAGCGTGTGATTCTGAGTCATATACAATAACATCTCTGCGGCTTGTGAGAACGTCGATAATAGAGATCATACCCATATAACCAAAGTTCAAGCAAAGACCTGCAGGTTTGCCAATAAATTCTGAAAAATCTTTTTCAAATTTAATATGATGATCGGTGTTACCTGACATCATACGTGCGCCCATAGGTGCGCCAAGACCATACTGTGCTGCAGCTTCAGCATCAGCTTTTCTAACTTCAGGATGATTTGCCAATCCTAAATAGTTGTTAAGACTCCAGTTAAGAACCGGTTTGCCGTTAAATTCCATTTCAGGACCAATCTCACCAACCAAACGTGGAAACATAAAGTAACCATCACCAATACCCTGATACTGTCCTAATGGACCCGGTGTTGCCTTAATTCTTTCAAAAATGTCTTTTATCATAACGATTTAATATTTAATAGTACTAATAATCTTTATGTATAGATGTCGCGAATTTACGGTTTTTAGTGTAAAAATTGCTAAAAAATCCATTTATTTGCGTCAGAATGGTTTGTTTTATGCACAAATAAAGCCAAATTGTTTAATTTTACTTGTCAAAACATCGGGATTTTCCCGGAATTTGTCAATATTTGTGAATCTTACCGTAAAGGCCGGGAATTCTCTGCGGATAGGATAATCGGCTCTTTGCAGTTCAAATTCCGTTGGATTTTCTCTTAAACGCCTGTCATCTGTAAATATATTGTATGTGTAAAGTATAGCCTCATCTAAAGCCTGGTCTATATTTTTGCCATTTAAGTCAATGCAGAATTCCACAGGTTGTGCAGGGTGGGGTATCTCAGTAACCTTCCAATCTTTGCAAGGTAGATTGAACTTTTTGCCTATTGCCTGAACGCTCATCCACGTTCCGTTGGCTTTACCATCTAAAGAATAACCTGCTATATGCGGTGTGGCTGTAAAGAGTAGTTCCATAAGTTCAGTATCAATGTCCGGTTCGTTTTCCCAAACGTCAAGTGAAGCTGCTTTTATCATTTTATTCTGCAATGCTGCTTTAAGTGATTTGTTATCAACTACTTCGCCGCGCGATGTGTTTATAAGTATCTGGTGCGGTTTCAGCTGTGATATTCTTTCCTGGTCAAACAGATGAAATGTTGCATCTTGGCCGCTACGTTGCAGTGGAACGTGGCAGGTTATAATATCGCTCTTCTCAATTATTTCGTCTAAAGAAACAAATCCTGCATTACCCTCTTTGCGGGCACGTGGAGGGTCATTAAGCAGAACTTTGAGTCCCAATATTGAAGCAATTTCTGCTACTTTTGAACCTACATTACCCACACCTATTACACCTATGGTTGTGTTGTGACGGTCTATCTCCAGTCTGTTTGTCAACTGTACCAGTAGCGATGCCATATATTGGCGTACCGACCATGAATTGCAGCCCGGTGCATTTGTCCATTCTATGCCGTTCTGTTCACACCACTCCGTATCTATGTGATCAAAACCTATAGTAGCTGTTGCAATCAGTTTAACGTTTGAACCTTTAAGCGTTGATTCATTGCACTTTGTGCGTGTACGTGTTATTACTGCATCGGCATCTTTCAGCACTTCTGCTGTTGTATCTTTACCGGGCAGATAAACTACATCTGCGTATGGTTCCAGCGCTCCTTTCAAAAAAGGAATCTTATTATCACAAACTATCTTCATACTATACCTATTACATTATATTTTACTGCGAAGATAACAAAAGAGTGGGGAAGATGTCTTATAAATGGAATAAGAAATACCTCCTGAATGGCTATTTTGCGCTATTTTTGGAAAAATGTAAAAAATAGGGTGTTTTTACTTTGGAAAAATGTAAAGCTATGCTAAATATCACGCCAGGAGTGTGGAATAACTACCGGCGGATGGGTAGGGATGAACTGCTCTACAGAGTCTTTGTTTTGTTCTTCAGCTTGTTTAGGATTGTTATTTTCTGCTTTCTTGGCCGAAGCGCAAGAAATAAATAGTGCTGACAGCAGCACAGTTACTGCTGTCAACACCATTTTGTTATATCTCTTTTTACTTAACATCTCTCCAGTTTTTATTTATGACTACCGGAGTTTTAGTTATCAATGCCAATTCTTCTTATACGTCTTGTCAATTCTTCCATGCTCTTCAGTAGCTCTCCAAAAGTTGTTTTCTTAGCATCAGCATATATGAATGTGTCTGATAATGATAGATAATCATTCTTCCAATCATCAATAACAGACATAGGCGGTATGAAATTTACAGTAGATGCTGCATGTGTAGAATAGTCAATATTTGGGAGTTTGTTGAATATGCTACGATGGGTTATTATCTCATTGTATAGATCCAAATTACATAAAGCCTCTTTACCGAATTCTGTATCCATTATGCGTTCAATGTCATATAAGTGTCTTGACATGCGAATACTTCGTGGTTTCTCTTTTTGAAACTCTTCATGTAGAAGGAAGATTTTCTCAAGGAATGTACGTGTGGGAACTACAGTGTTGAATAAAACAGTTGTATCATCACCTTCTGGAATGATTTCAGATATAAACGAGCGTATCAATTTCTTTTCGACAGGTTCGTCCATAGACAGACAACTGATTTCAATCTTGACTCTCGG
>JAFYMP010000063.1 GCA_017556585.1 Bacteroidaceae bacterium | reverse complement strand
TTATATCAGATAATAATCAACAATATTATGATAGAAAAGGGCGGTCTTTACGGATCGCCCTTTTTTATTCCTGTTTATATTTTTGCTATCTCTTTGATAATGCACGCTGATAACGGGCGGCATTAGCATTGTGTTGTGAAAGGGTTGTGGCAAAATTATGATAACCGGAGAAATCTTCTTTTGCACACATATACAGATACTTATGCTTGGTGTAATTTAAAACTGCATCTATTGATTTGATATTTACAAATCTGATAGGTGTTGGTGGCAACCCTGCGTATTTGTAGGTGTTATATGGGGAATCTGTTTCCAAATGTTTCTTTAAAACTCTTTTGGGACGTTCGCTACCCAATGCATAGATGACTGTAGGGTCGGCTTGCAATAACATACCCTTTTTCAATCTGTTTATGTACAGTCCGGCAACAATTGGCAATTCTTCGTTTTTAGCAGTCTCTTCTTCTACTATTGATGCCAATGTTATAACCTCTTCAGGAGTTAAACCTATGGCTTTTGCTTTCTCTACTCTGCTCTCATTCCAAAAGGCATCTCTCTCCTTAATCATACGTTTTATGAAAGCATCAATGGAGACATCCCAATAGAATTCGTATGTATTGGGTACTATCAAACAAAATACACTATTTCCATTGAAACCTTTGCTTTTTAGGTATTCAATGTCGTTTAATTTCTCTGCAATAATGGCAGAATCTAACATCAACTGAGATGAAACTGTCGATGCAATCTGATTAACAGTTCTGGTGCTGTTTATTACAACTTTAACAGGCGTTTGCATACTTCTGGCAAGTATGTCTGCTATGTTTTTTGCGCTATATCCTTTCTTTATAATGTAGTGTCCCGTATGTACGTTTTCGTCATATTTTTTTAATTTAAGTATCCATTTCAGTCCCTTGAGATTTGCTTCGGAATCATTTGATTGTATCATCTCAATAATATCGTCAGAATGATTTTCCGGAGTTATATATATACTAAAATCATTGCTCTGAATCTGTGGAGAGATAATAACTTTGAAACAACGGAAGGTGATGGATATTGCCAATATTGACAATATATTTATAGTCCAAATAATAAAAGTCTTTTTCGATTTCATTTTTTCTGATATTTTTTTTGCAAAAATAGACATTAATAAGTTATTTTTGTATGATTTTATGAATGTTATTTTTTAGTGATATGAAAATACTCCTTATTGTCAAAAGAATTTGCCTAAGCCTAATGATTGCGTTGGGCTTTATAGGTTGTGTGGATAGCTTGAATCCGGCAACGTATTACACCTTTACAGATGATACTGTAGCAAGCTATTTGGAAAAGAATGAGGACGAATTCAGCTCTTTTATAGAGGTGCTTAAGAGAGCTAAAGTTTGGGGGGAGATGAGAACTTATGGTGAATATACCTGTTTTGCTCCTACAAATGAAGCATTTGAAATTTTTCTTCAGGAGAAGAATTTGACATCGCTTGACGAATTGACTGATTTAGAGTGTGATACTATAGCTCAGACTCACTTATTGAACGAAGCTTATTTTACTACTGATCTTGTAGAGGGATCATTCCCAAGCCCTAACAGACTGGATAGATATCTTACATTCTCATGTGATTCAGATACATTAGATAACAACAAGTTATTCTATCTTGTAAACAAAACTGCTAGAATGCTTCAGCGTGATGATACTGTGCAGAATGGTGTGATGCAAATAGTAGATAGAGTAATTGAACCCAGTACATTATCTCTTCCTTATCTAATGAAGTCTGACACTGCAGTATCAATTTTCTATGAAGCATTGGTTCTGACCAGAATGTGTGATTCACTTGAAGATTATACCGATGAAAGTTATCGTACTCCGGGAGGTGACTCTTGTACAACCGGAGTCCCATATCATACCGGTAACGAGAATGAATTTGCAATCTTTCCGGAAAAGAGATACTTTAAATATAGTGCTTTTGTAGAACCTAATAGCGTATATAGAGCTGCAGGTATCAATAACATTGAAGATCTTATTGAATATGCCAAAAAGGTTTACGATGAATCTTATCCAAATGATGCAGGCAAGTATGATGATGATTTTACCAATCGTAGAAATCCATTGAACAGATTTGTATCATACCATTTGTTGGAATTCTATGGAACATACAATATGTGGAATGTTACAGATGAAGCTATAATCCCTAATTTTGAAAGGAAAGAGTGGGATATAGAGGACTTTTTTGAGACTATGATGCCACATTCTTTTGTACGTATTTGTACTCCTGAACGTGCAACCCCTAATGGTATTTATATAAATAGAAAAGGAACCCCTAAAAATTCTCCTAAAACAGGAACTGTAGAACGTGGGGTTAGAATACTTGCTCCATCAGAAACTACAGTTCAGCAAGATGCACTTAATGGTATATATCATTATATAGATAATATCTTGACATATAGCTATGATGTACGTCATACGGTACTTAATACCAGAATCCGATATGATTGTACTACAATGTCACCTGACTTTGTAAATAGTGGTGGACGTGGTAAACCCGGTGAAACAAATTGTACCGGTATGATAAACGGATTTACTAAATGGTGGAGCTTTTCACCGGAAACATTGCTTTCTATCAGAAACAGACACCAGTGGTTCTATAGCTATCAAGGTGATGAAGTTATTCTACAAGGTATATACGATGCTACTGTGAAATTACCACCTGTACCATTTGACGGAACTTATGAGATTCGTATTGGTTATCCTGTGATGGCTTCCCGTGGAGTAATTCAGGCTTACTATAATGGTGATCCTACTGATATTCCTACAGATTTGCGAGTATCCGGACCAGACCCACGTATCGGTTGGGAGAGCGATGCAGGAAAAACCCCTGAACAGATCCGTCAGTTGGATAAAGCAATGAGAAACCGTGGCTATATGAAAGCTCCTGCAAGCTATAGACCCGGTGGAGGTGATGTGTTCAGAAATATTGAGTCTATGCTTCGTAGAATTATAACCACACAATATATATCTGCTGAGAGCGATAATTATTTGCGTGTAAGACAAATACTTGACAATAGTAGTGCAGAGATGGTTTTTGACTATCTGGAGATAGTTCCAAAAGATGTTTTTGCAAGTGAACAAGGAGAAGATATCTATTGATTTATTAACTAATAACAGAAAAAATGAAGAAATTAACAACATTATTGGCTCTGGCATTGACAATGTCAGTTAGCGCAAAAGACGAGATTACAATTACAGTACATGCGGACAAACCAGGTAGTGTAATTGATAAGAATATTTATGGTCAGTTCTCGGAACACCTTGGAACTTGTATTTACGGTGGACTTTGGGTAGGTGAAGATTCTGATATTCCTAATACACAGGGTTATCGTAACGACGTTCTTGAAGCATTGAAAGAACTTGAAGTTCCTGTAATGCGTTGGCCGGGTGGTTGTTTTGCAGATGAATATCACTGGATGGATGGTATTGGTCCAAAGGAAAACAGACCACGTATGGTGAACAACAACTGGGGTGGTATAGTAGAAGACAATAGCTTTGGTACTCACGAATTCTTGAACCTTTGCGAAATCTTGGGTTGCGAACCTTACATCAGCCTTAACGTAGGTAGTGGTTCTGTTCAGGAAGCTGCTCAGTGGATTGAATATATGAACGCTGCCGATGGTCCTATGGCAAAATTGCGTAAGCAGAATGGTCGTGAAAAACCATGGAAGGTTAAATATATTGGTATTGGTAACGAAGCTTGGGGTTGCGGTGGTAACATGTTACCTGAATACTATTCAGACATCTTCCGCAGATATCAGACCTATTGCCGTGACTATAGCGGAACCCGCATCTTTAAGATTGCCAGCGGTGCATCTGACTACGATTATGAATGGACAGAAGTTCTTATGAAGAAGGTAGGTTCTATGATGAACGCTGTGTCTCTTCACTATTATACAGTTTCTGGTTGGGTAGGTAGCAAGGCTCCTGCTGTAGGTTTCTCAGAAGAAGAGTATTACTGGTGCTTGGGTAAGTGTCTTGGTATTGAACCTGTAATCCAGAAGCACTTGGCGATTATGTCTGAATACGATCCTGAGAACCGTATTCCTCTGTTTGTTGACGAATGGGGAACATGGTGGGAACCAGAACCTGGAACTCAGCTCTTCCAGCAGAATACAATGCGTGATGCTTTTGTAGCTTCATTGTCACTTGATGTATTTCACAAGTATGCAGACAGAATCAAAATGTGTAACATCGCTCAGGTAGCTAACGTTCTTCAGGCAATGATTCTTACTAAGGAAGATAAGATGGTACTTACTCCTACATATTACATCTTCAAAATGTACAAACCTCACATGGATGCAAATCTTATTCCAATTGAAATGGATGGTGTAGATGTTAAGTTGGTACGTAACGAACGTTATGAAGCTAATCCATCAGAAGGTGCAAACAGACCTTTGCCACTGCTTAGTGCAACAGCTTCTAAAGATAAGGATGGTAAACTGCACGTTTCTATGTCAAACGTAAAGATTGATGAAGAAGAGACTGTAGTTCTGGACTTAAAGGGTATGAAGGCAAAGAGCATCAAGGCTACTATCCTTACATCAGAAAACAAAGATGACCACAATACATTTGAAAATCCTGATAATGTTCAGTTGGTTGAATTTGATGACTTCAAGATTGATAAAAAGACCGGTGCTGTTACAGTTAATATGCCTGCACTAAGCGTAGTGACTCTTGAAATTCTTTAATCATAACTAATATATTAACAATGGCCTCAATGGAGCAATCTGTTGAGGTCTTGTTTTAATGGAAAATATGGAAACAGTACCTCAATTAAATGATCATAATAAACAGGAATATCCACCTATGCATACTGCAGAACATATTTTGAATGCAACAATGGTGAAGATGTTTGGCTGTCCGCGTTCAAAAAATGCTCATATAGAACGTAAGAAATCAAAGTGTGACTATATTCTTGAATCGGAACCAACCGAGACTCAGATTGTAGAACTGGAGGCTAAGGTAAATGAAGTGATAGCAAGTAATCTTGATGTGACAATAGATTTTGTAACGCATCAAGAGGCTGCTTCTATTGTGGATTTGAGCAAGCTTCCGGATGATGTGTCGGAGACTTTGAGAATAGTGAGAGTGGGGGATTATGATGCTTGCGCTTGTATTGGTGCTCATGTGCTGAATACTTCTGAGATTGGTCAGTTCAAAATCCTCTCTCATAGCTTCAATGATGGTATTTGGCGCGTAAGGTGGAAGGTCATTGAGCGGTAAACGAGACTCGAACTCGCGCATTCGCGCGAGCATTCCGCGTAAACCTTATCTATTTGGAAGGTCACGGGTGGACCTTTGGGAACTAGAGCGGTAAGCGGGGCTCGAACCCGTGACCTTCGGCTTGGGAAGCCAATGCTCTACCAACTGAGCTATTACCGCAATAAATAAGATTACCTTTGCAGGTTGTTGGTGCAAAGGTAATCATTATTTTGTAACGTCAACCAATTTATGATGGCTGATGTTGTTTTCTCAGTAAGTCGTTAACAGTTTTTACCGGATTGAATGTAGAAAGTGGAACCTCTACGAAGATAGTATTCCAATTACTCATCGCACCATTCCACAATCCTGGTAGTTCTAATGCTTTCAATTCGCGACCGCTCTTTGATTTGCTTGATATAAATCCGGTAGATTTATCAACAAAATCAGGAAGATTGAACTTATCGCCTTTATATCCACGTAGAGCACAAACCAAATCTACAGGATTGAAATGTGTACCTTTGGTGAACATCTCTTTCTTGGCCTGGTCGTTCATGTCTATTTGTGAACTCTCCAGAATCTGTAATGAGATACTGCCATCGCTGTTGTAAGCCAGGAACGGACCACCGCCCGGTTCACCAACATTTTTAACCATACCGCATACTCGGATAGGACGATTTAGTTTGCTATAAAGAATGTTTGCTAATTCCTCATCGTTTAGAGAATCTATACCTTTAATTCTGCAACAGATAGTATCTTGTAAGAATGCAGCAATGTTGTTCAGTAGTTCTCTGTCATATTGTTTGGAATCCAGTATGTTCAGATATTCAAAGATTTTGTTCTCTATTGATACCAAAATACCTGCTAATACCTTTTTATATGTAACTGTATCGGCTTTGAAATGGTCCGGTACTACATTGTCAATATTCTTGATGAATACAATGTCGGAAGTCAAATCGTTAAGGTTTTCTATTAAAGCACCATGTCCGCCCGGACGGAATAATAGTGAACCATCGCTTTCGCGGAATGGATTGTTGTCTTTGTCTGCAGCAATTGTGTCGGTGCTGGCTTTCTGTTCAGAGAAAGAGATGTCATAAGTTACACCGTATTTGTTAGCTAAATCTTCTTTGCTGTTTTCTGCCAAAGTAGTGAATAGAGATCTGTGTTCCGGAGAGACAGTAAAATGCAGATGCACAGTACTGTCAGAGCCGCAAGCGTATAAAGCACCTTCTGCCATGTGCTCTTCTAATGGAGTACGTGCGTTGTTATTGTCATATTTGTGAAACTTTAGAACGCCTTTAGGAGAAGATCCGTAGTTCAGACCACTGTTGTTTAGTAGATTTGCTACAACTGCTTTGTAGTTTCCGTCTGCTACCAATGCTGGAATCTCTTTGCTTTCGTTCTTTAAGCAAGCAGCATTAAGGTCGTTGTAGAAAGCAAAGTTTTCAATGCTTTCAAAGAATTTCTTTTCAAAATCGGTAGTAGGAATGGTGTATTCGGCATCAAGGAAACCAAACAGATCTTTGAACATTCTGCTGGCTGCACCCGATGCAGGTACAAACTTGGTTATGGTGTGACCACTGTTGCAGTAGTCTTCCCACATTTTGATATATTCGTTTATCTCATTTTCAGAAGGAGATAAAACTCCATTGCCTACTGATGCAGCTGCATCAAGTTCTAAAAATGGAAAACCATCTTTAAATGATTGTAGTTGTTGTTCTACCTGCTGGGGAGTTATTCCTTTTTTTGCAAGTAAATTAAGGTCTTCGTTGTTGAACATAAGCACTAATAGTTAATAATTGTGATAAAATTAGTACAACTTTGTGAAATAATCAAAGAATATCGGGTAGGAAAACAATAAATAGATTTTTTTTGCCTACTTTAGCGCTGTAATTAAATACTTGTAATATGAAAAAAATAATTCTATCGGCCATTGCCCTGTTGTTGACAGCATCATACAACGTGTATGCACAGGACAGTTCTAATTCAAAAGAACCGGAAATCACATTCGAAAAGACTACCCACAATTTTGGTATATTCGATATAGAAAACGGTTTGCAGAAGTGTAATTTTGTCTTTAAAAATACCGGTAAGAAAGACTTGTTGATATTGAGTGCAACAGCTTCCTGCGGATGTACCGAACCTGAATATCCAAAGGTTTTGATAGCTCCCGGTGCATCGGATACCATCAAGGTAACATACGATGGTACTACACGCAGACCGGGTGTATTCAGAAAGGTTATCACTCTTAAAACAAATGCAAAGGTTAATACCGCTTATCTGTACATTACAGGTGAAATGGTAGAGAAGATGCCGGCAAAGCCTGCAAACTAATCTCTTTTAGGAGATATGTTGGTAACGCAGAGCCTGTTTCCTGTTACGGTAAATTCTATTTCAAATCCTGCAAATTCAAATCCATAACGTCTGTCAGAGTCGTTTTGGTAGCGTGGTCGGGGATCCTCTGCGAGAATCTCTCTTAATGCTGTCGCTTTATCTTTGGAGAATTTGGAAAGCATGCTCTGTGGAATATCGACATCTAATTTTTTCATCTCCGTTGTATCTACAAAACCACATTTTGCATCTGGAAAACTATCGGCATACGGAATATAAGGTTTAATGTCAAAGATGGGCGTGCCATCCATTAAATCGGCACCGCTGACAATAATAACAGGACCTTCTGCTGTGTGTAGCTTAATATCTACTATCTCTACGCACGATAACCCTATAGGATTTGGACGAAAAGGAGAACGTGTGGCAAATACACCTAACCTTTTATTACCACCCAAGCGCGGCGGGCGTACAGTAGGTGAAAATGTGCTGCACTTGGCCTGGGAAAATTCCCATATTAACCAAATGTGGGTGGTCTCTTCCAATCCTCGCAGTGCTTCTGCGTTTCTAAATTCAGGTTCAAACACAATTTTTGCAAGCAGGGATTTTGCTATCCCGCTCTGTCTGGGTATTCCGAATTTAGTGGGGAAATCACTTTTTATAGTAGCAATCTTCTTCATTTCGTTTATATATGGCGAAAGTACCAAAAAATATTGATTATATTTGCTTTTTGTATGCGGCAGATTGTAAAAAATATAAGAAAGGGGCATATTGGCACTTTGATGATTGTGCTGATATCTATGTTTTTGCCTGTAAAGAACTTTGCAAAACCATTAAGGGAGCAGACTGGATATTTTTTAGATAAAGCATATTCATATATAGCTGTCAATATAGATTCTGCCGAATATTATGCCGATATGGTGTGCAGTATTAACAGACCGCAATCTGCACCATATTCAAAAGCTAAAAACATAAAAGCTAAAGTTGAATTTAGCAGGATGCATTACCTGCATTCCGCCAATCAGTATCTTGCTGTGATTGAAAATAGCAGGAATCAGCTGGATGTGCTGGAAGCAGAAGTGGGATTGATGAAAGTTTATCAGCGTACATCAGACAATATCTCTTTCTACCAGTATAGGAACAGTGCATTAAAACGTATGCAATCCATACAGGATGAATCTGATAAGATGGATGAAACAGACTTAAATGCTTTTCAAACTATTTTACGCGATTTCAGGTCTGTGTCTGCACTCTATTTCTATGAATTGGAACAGATTAACCAATCTGACAAGGAGTATGAAAAACTTATGGCAGATCCAGAATTAAGGTATGATGTTCCGGCATTTCTTATGTCACTCTATTTAAAAGGATTGGGAATTGGGGTGGATAGAACGGCTATGCCTGCGGAACAATTGGTGGAACGTGCCAGAAGCTTGAATGACTGTTTGCGTTATGCAGAAAGAATAGGTAATCAGCGTCTGCAAGCTATGTCATTACGTGCTACTGCTGTACTGCTTGTTGAGGCCGATGCAGAAGAAATCAATCTCTTGATAGATGCCGGCGATATTTTGGAGAGTGTAAACAAATCTCAGATACAGATAGAACTGTTGCCTGTTCAGTTATTGTCAAGAGCAATGCAGATATTTGCAGCCAATGGTTGTATTTACGATATGATAGAGTGTCATAGAATTTTGGCATCGGTTTACATACTTCAGGATAAATATGAAGATGCGTTGAAGATTCTGGAACAATCATTATCTCTGTTTAATGATGTTCGAACGGCAAACTATCCCGACACAAGAAATGATTCTTTGCAATTGCAACTTTACAGAGACGACTATCTTAATGTGGAAGAACTTTGGATAGATGAAACACCATACGCAACTGTGCCGGAAAGTATGTCCTCTATACGCGAACAGATAAGCCTGGCATACTCGGGATTAGGCGATAAGGTTGCTTCCGATTATAATCGCAACGTATATATTGAATTACAGAAAACTATCCGTTTGGACAGACGTTATGAAGCCAGAAATGAGTTGTTAAAACGTTCCAACAGACAATTGTCTTTAGTTATAGTAGTACTTATAGTGTTGTCTTTGACTACAATATATGTTTATAGAAAAATCACTGCTAAATTAAAATTGAAGAATAAAGAGTACGCAGAGAGATTGATAAAAATATACAATCTCTGTACAGAAATTTTGAATATATCGTCTGGCAATAAAGAGATAATAGTCAATCTGAATAGTGAGATAATACCTCAGGCAGAAGAGTTGATAGGAACAAAAGGGCTCTCTATAATTCAGGACAATGGGGCAGTAGAAACATCGGCCTATGTAATACCGCTTGTAGTGTCGGGTACAGACAAGATAGTTGCGTATATGGTTGCTGATAATGAACATCTGCAAAAGGAACAGAAAATATTACTGAACATAATTGCTCCATATATAACATCGGTATTGGTCAATTTGGGTGAATACGAATGGCAACAGGAATATTACAACGAGATAGTGGAACAACATAATATCTATACCAATAAGGCCGATAATAATAAATGTGAGAATCTGAAACGTAAAACATACTGTTCTGTAGTGGCAGAATCGTTACCTTACATAGATAGGATGAAAGCCGAGATAATGCGTCTGTCAAGCGATTCTTTAAACGAAGAACGTATTCGTTATATATCGGAATTGGTAGAGCGCATAAACGGATATAACAATCTGCTTACAAACTGGGTACAGATGCGTCAGGGTATGGTTACACTCAGTATTGAGAGTTTTGCATTGCAGGATTTGTTTGATATTGTATTCGGCAGTTCGGCAAGTTTCAGAAATAAGGGAATAAAACTGATAGTACCACCTACCGATGCAGTGGTAAGAGCAGATAAATCATTGACGCTCTTTATGATAAACACTCTGGCTGAAAATGCTCGCAAATTCACAGAACCCGGTGGCGAGGTGACGGTTGCAGCTCAACAATATGATGAATATGTAGAGATATCTGTTTCCGATACCGGTATAGGGCTTTCAGAAGAAGATGTGCGTACTATACGAGAAACAAAAATCTACAACAGCAGCAAGAAAAATGGTTTTGGTCTTATAAATTGCAAAGGAATAATAGATAAGTATAGAAAGACCGACCATCTGTTTGATGTATGTAGCTTTGATGTTGAAAGTACTTTGGGTAAAGGCAGTCGTTTCTTCTTTAGATTACCTAAAGGTGTAAAGCGAATACTGTCGGTACTGCTTATGCTGTTACCTTGTAGCGCTGCTTTTTCAGCATCAACAGATTCTCTTTTGAATAAAGCTTATCTATATGCAGAACAGGCCTATCTGATGAATGTGGAATCTTGCTATGAAGAGGCACTTCTCTATGCCGATTCGGCTTTAGCCTGTTTGAATATGGACTATATAGCCAATACCGGCGATTCACTGGGAGAAATATATCTGTATGGAAAAGACTATGCCGATGAAACTGTGTGGCTTGAAAGTGGTTTTGCAACCGATTATGAAACTCTGTTATGGATACGTAACGAGGTTGCAATATCGGCTTTGGCATTGGGCGATTGGGAACTTTATAATTACAACAACAATCTATATCTGAAACAATTTAAACTGTATTACGCAGAACATAATATAGAACAGGATAGTTTACGTTTGCAACGAAACAACAGTACACTCTCTATATTGTTGGTGCTTATTGTGTTATTGTTTGTAGTTTTATTGGTGTCGGGATTCTTGTTACACGTTAAGTATCTAATTCGTTATAGAAGTGATATGCAGCAGGTGCTTTCTGTAATGGATAAAATATCGGAATCGGCAACAGTACAGAATCAACAGGAATTTAATGTTAGGGAAGTGATTCAGAAAGTTGTAAATAATATAGTATACGATATAGATCAGATGGTGCCTATTAGGAATCTCTCTGTAATTATAAAAGGTACCAATGGGGTTGAAATAGCTGCCAACTATGGAAATGCAAATATCGTTCTTGACAAATTGATGGAGACAGTATTGAAACAAGAGCAAACAGAACCGTATAACGACGATACTAACTATCTCTTCCCTTTGACCGTTAATACAATCAACGGATTAGAAGTGTTAGGAGTGATGGGTATAAGTATAAAGAAAGATACGGCAGGTTGGCAAGAACAGATGGTTCTTATAGTGCAATACCTTGCTGCAACACTACGTAGTACAATACTGCGTTTTGAATTGGTAGCACGTAATATAGAACAGATACAGGAGGAATCGGAACGTATTAAGTATGAAGATAATCAGTTGCATGTAAGAAATTTAGTGCTGGATAATTCTCTCTCTACACTTAAACATGAAACGGTATATTATCCTAACAGAATCAAACATCTGCTTTCTTTGCAACAAACATCAGAAAACAGAGAGGCCGACATAGATGAGATGCAGGAACTGGTTTCTTACTATCGTGATATATATGCCATACTCAGTCATAATGTGATATCGCAAACAGGCGATAATATTGTGAATAGAAAAAATATAGAGGTCAATGATATTATAGAGTATGCCCAAAAGATAGCAAAGAAAGATACCGTATTTAATAATACTGCGCATCTTGTAATGGCCGATGAAACACTGCTGAAATATCTTGTAAAGCTTCTTATGGATAGAATTTCTGAGCATTCGGAATTACTCTCTGTAACAGTAAAAGAAGAGTATGGCTTTGTTAAGTTTGCTATGTTGTCTTCAATGAATTCAGATCAGAAGACGTTAGACACTCTGTTTCATCCATTAAACAACAAGGATGATATGGCATACGTGCTTTGCAGACAGATAATCAGAGAACACGATGATATGTTTAACCATATAGGTTGCAGAATAAATGCAGAATCAGTTCCGGGTGGAACCTTGATCTGGTTTACTCTGCCGGCAGTAATGGAGTGACAACTATGGATAAATTCAATTTGATAGTAGTAGAAGATGTGTCGTTGGAATTGAAGGGGACGCTTTCTATAATTCGTAACGATATACCGGAAGCAGAAGTGATAGGAACTGCTCAGACAGAACGAGATTTTTGGGCACTTATACAATCCGGTTTGATGCCGGATATGGTATTGTTAGATTTGGGCTTAGGCGGATCTACTACCATTGGTGTAGATATATGCAGAAAACTTAAGCACGAATACTCTACAATTAAGGTGTTGGTTTTTACCGGTGAACTGCTAAATGAAACGCTTTGGGTGGATGTGCTTGAAGCCGGTGCAGACGGAATAATACTTAAAACCGGTGAATTGCTAACCCGCAGTGTAGTTCTTGATGTTATGGCAGGTAATCATTATGTCTTTAATCAGCCAATTCTGCAAAAGATAACCGAAAGATTTAGCAAATCGGTACAAAATGAGAAATTACAGCGTTCCGCATGTATAACATACAACATAGACGAATACGATGAACGTCTGTTGCGCCATCTGGCATTGGGCTATACCAAAGATATGATAAGCGAATTGCGTACCATGCCATTCAGTAGCAAATCGTTGGAAAAAAGACAGGCAGAGTTGATAAGTAAACTATTTCCATCTACCGAACGTAGTGTGAATGTAACCCGATTGGTAGTAAGAGCAATAGAATTGCATATTATAGATCCACAAAAATTAGAACCGGATGAATAGAAAAAGTTTGGGTATCTGGCATCCTGCTATGCTATATCTGTTCCTGTCTATAGCTGTGATATTGATAGCTTGGGTAGGCAGTTTCTGGGAATTACGTAATATTAATGTAAATTCCGAGCTAATATTGCGTAGCTTATTAACAATAGACGGAGTACGTTATCTTTTGCATAATTCTGTCTCTCTGTTAGACGATGCACCCATTGCAAATATACTGATGCTACTCTTTACCATTGGCGTAGCAAATAAAAGTTCGTTATTCAAAACCCTGTTGCATTTTTTGCATCATAAACCGCTTTCTTACAAACAGTATGCATCGCTTTTGTTATCGTTCATAGTTTTTATGCTGATGTTTCTGTTGCTCATTTATGGCGTTTTTGGTCCGGAGCACCTCTTGCTGAGTATCTCCGGAACATTAAAAAACAGTCCGTTGATAGATGGATTTTTTGCAATACTTATGATTTTAGTCTTGCTTCCATGTTTAATCTATGGAATGGCAACAGATAGTTTTAATGTAGTAGATGACGGAATAGAAGCATTGGTCTCTGTAATTAGATTAGTACCATCGTATCTATTTACATTGTTTATGGCATCGTTTCTAATGTCTGTCATAACATATAGCCGCATAGACGTTTTAATAGGTGCGGGAACAACCGCAATACAACTATTTTCTCAAATATTATACTGGCTTCCACTGCCAATATTACTCTTCTTTGAGCAAAAAAGTGAAATATAATTTGAAATTCAGAATAAATAATCTAATTTTGCACCCGAAAACCTAACAAGGTTGGTTCGGTAGCTCAGCTGGATAGAGCAACAGCCTTCTAAGCTGTGGGTCTTGGGTTCGAATCCCAACCGAATCACAATCGAAAGAAAACGTTCCGCGCGGAGCGTTTTTTTTTGTTTTAGTAAATGTCTGTGTAAGCTTGCTTACAACGGCATTTACTAAAAACAAAAATCCCCTACGAAGTAGGGAGGAACGTTTTCTGTAGATTGTTAGATGGCCCGCGGAGGTCAGGGATGCCGCCGTTAGGCGGAATCCCAACCCTTACACCACATACACAATGTTGTACCAAAGTTTATGATTTTTCGCAACTTTGGTACAAGAATCCTCCAAAAAACATTAACTTTACCCTCATATTCAAACAACCAATACAACCAATATGAAGAAAATAGTACTACTTTCAGCAATACTGATAGCAATATTCGGAATATCAATGGCACAAACCGCATCCTGGACAGCCGACAATGGTAATGGTACATATACCAACCCACTTTTCTACGATGAATTTTCAGACCCTGATATAATAAGAGTGGGAGAAGATTTCTATATGGCCGGAACAACCATGCACACAGTACCCGGAGTAGTAATAATGCACTCAAAAGATCTGGTAAACTGGAAATTCCTGAGCTACTGCTTTGATCGTTTCACTTTTGGAGAATCATTTGAACTGAAAAACGGGCAGGAAGAGTATGGACAAGGGATATGGGCTCCTTGCATACGCTATCATAATGGCAAATTCTATGTCTTCTCAAATATTAACGGAGTAGGAATGCAGGTCTTTATAGCAGAAAATCCGGCAGGACCATGGGAACACATCAATATGGAAGGCGATATTTACGACCTATCGGTACTATTCGATGATGATGGAAAAATATATGCAGTATATAAGTACGATGAAGTTCACCTAATAGAAATTAAACCGGATTTCAGCGGCTTTGTGGAGGGTAGTGAAAAAGTAATTATAGAGGCCGGAAATGCTATGGGCGAAGGTCACCACTTCTATAAGATAGATGGCAAATACTACATAATCAGTGCAAACTATTCACCTGTAGGCAGAATGCAGTGTGCGCGTGCCGATAAACCCGAAGGACCATACCAAACAGTAACCATCAGCATGCGTGAAACATTTGGTGAAATGGCACAGCATACTATAAATAATGTGGGTCTGGACAGACCGGTTCCTGAACACGGAACAAAATTCCAAATAAACTACCCAACCGGCAACCATTTCAGCGCAGTACCTCTGCATCAGGGCGGTTTGGTAGATTTGCCAAACGGTGAATGGTGGGGCTTCTCTATGATTGACTTCCATTCAGTAGGCAGAACTACTTGTCTTTCGCCTGTTACCTGGGTAGATGGATGGCCATATTTCGGACTTCAGGGAAATTTAGGCAGAACCCCCAGAACTTGGTATAAACCAAATGTAGAGGCTCAAGTAGAACCATCAGCACCATACAATCGTAACGATAATTTTGATGGTAAAACCCTGCAACCAATATGGCAGTGGAACCACAATCCCAATGATAAAATGTGGTCGCTTAGTAAAGGCAAGTTACGCCTAAAGACTATGCCTGCAGAAAACTTCTTGTGGGCCAAAAATACACTAACCCAACGTGCTATAGGACCTGTTTCTATAACCACAGTAGAACTTGATGCATCGCACTTAAAAGAGGGTGATATGGCAGGATTGGGAATACTGAATATGCCGTATGCAATATTGGGAGTAATGAAACAAAACGATGAATTGGTGCTGCAACACTATAACCAACAACAAGATAAGTGGATAGAGATAATGATGTCTGATACCAAATTCTACCTGCGTGTAGAGGGTGAATACGATAGAGATATAGCACAGTTTAGTTACAGTTTAGACGGTGAAAACTACACTACTATAGGCGACACAGTACTGTTGCCATACCAACTAAAAACGTTCCAGGGAATGCGTACAGCACTCTATGCATTCAATGTTGTAGGCAAAAACGGAGGGTATGCGCTATTTGATAATTTTACAGTAGATGAACCTTTGGCAGACCGTTCAAACAATATACCATTAGGCAAAATAATTACACTGACAAATCTTGCCGATAATAGTCGGGCTTGGGCAAACCCGCACGGAATGTTACACAAAGCAAATCGTGGCAGTAGAGACTATAATGGTGCAGGATGTAAATTCCGCGTTCACGACCGTGGTAACGGACTTGTAGCGCTTGAAGCTATGAATGGTACCGGTTTCTTAACAGTAACAGGCATTGGACTCTCTTCTGACGTTAGAATGTTGAAAGAAGAGACAGATGCATCTCTATTTATGTGGCAAGATATGCTACGTGGAGAATGTATGCTACTCTCTATTAAAACCCAGCGCTATGTAGGTATAGCACCTGATACCAGTGAACCTTACGGAGCAGATTGGGCAGGTCCCAAACCAAACCGTAAAGACGGCACAGTCTTTCACTGGTCTATAGCAGAATAAAAATAAAGGTTTGGAGAAGGTTTTAATAATATGTAAAGATTTGAGCTAAAAACTTTAATTGAAATAAATGGAAAGGATTATTAAAACATTCTTGTTGTTAATATTTATAGTGTCGTGTAAAGGCAACGAATTCTTTTCTCCCGTTATAGACGATACTTGTAATGTCGTTTCCATAAATACCAATAATGATTCAGCTTATTTTAATTGTATAACTGACATCACTTTTATTCCATTGGAAGTGAATGAAAAATCAATCTATTTGAATAATCCTGTAATGCTAAATCCCAATGATAGTACAATAGTACTAATTGATAAAAGCAATGGTATGATGTTAGGATATGTGAATTGTAAAAATAGTTTTGGCAGACGTTATATAGGCAGGGGCCGTGGTGAATTTATTGAATTTGGAAATGCTTTTGTTTACAATGATTTAATTGGTATCTATGATTGTTCAACGGCAAGATGTCTTTACTATAATACAGATGGAGACTACGTTAAACAGATTGTATTAGAAGATAGATATTGCGATGAATTTTATCAAAAATCAAACGATTACTCCGTAGGCTTTAGTCTTAGTCGTGAGTTTGGAAATGGCGATGATTTTTGTAATGTTTACAATAACACAAGTGGTAAGATTATTCATTCGGAACTCTTTTTAAGCCGATTACATTCTGAAATTGTTAGTCATCCTTATCCTGTATCTACACATAATGGAAAAATAAGTTTTTATATCCCTTATGGCTATGTTATTTTTGAAATGGATTCTACCTGTAATGATGTTTTTCAGAGGTACTACTTAGATTTTAATGATAAATTAGAAAAATCATTAGTGAGAAATAAGTTGAACTCTTCAAATCTATTTGCAGAGGTTTTATCATCGGGTGCATCAGGGAACTTGATGGATTTTTATGAAACAAATAGATATTATAGCTTTTCTACAATATACGAAAGGACTAGATATAAAGTGTTGATTGATAAAAAACAGAATCAAAGCTATGCTTTTGATACTTCACATGGTAGGAAAAAGAATGATTTGTTCATAAATCAATTGTTCATGACCATAAGACCTATAGGATCTTACAACAATGATGTGTATATGTATTGTGATTATAAATCGTTTTGTAGTATAGAAGATAATTGTAGTATGGCATCTGATAGTTTAAAGGATTCTCTTATAAAGCAAATTCAAAAGTATAGAGAAGAATATACCTTAGATGATGCAACTAAATTATTCTTTAAAATATCGTTTCTAGAATTTTAGTGTTTTTTTTTTTATGATTTGATTAATTACTATAGATTTTAGTTGTATATTTGCCGTTGTAATTAACCAGTTTCAAATAATCAATTTAATGAGGCGTATATTGTTTTTACTTATCATTCTTTTTGTCACTTCCTGTGGCAAGAATAATGATTTGAGCGGTTATAAAGCTAAATCGAATCTTTCTTTGAATGTGACAGAAGAAGTAGAACTATCTGATTTTATAGATTCTATTTCTGTAGTCCCTTTGGAAATAACCAATGACTGGAAGTATATAGTTTATCCGTCAATATCGGCGTCCGAAAATCTGTTTGCGGTGTTAGATGCGCATTTTTACCGTCTGATGCTATTTGACAGAAAAGATTTAACTCTGCTGTTTTCTAAGGATATTAAAGGGCGCGGTAGAGGAGAAATTTTATCCCCTGCCAATTCGTTCATTTTAGGCCGGGATACTGTATGTGTTTTCGATTCAGGTACCGGACGAATATGTATGTATGGCAAAGATGGTGGATTTATAGATTTTCTGAATAATAGTGAAGAGATTTGTGCCGATTATGTATATCCTATTAAGGGAAATCTTGTTGCAGTATCGCAGGATGGTGGTAGTTTGTACAACAGAGATTACGTATCTTACTACAAACAAGATGGTTCTTTGTTGGACAGACAGCTTAAGATTCCTAATGATGTTTATGAATGTGGCGTTTATTCAGGCGACGGACAAACCTGTTTTATGTATAATGATACACTAAGATTCATAATGCCTTTTACGTATCATCTGTTTTCTTCAACACTAGACCGGTTGGAAAGTACATATTTCTTTGAAACATACAGAGCAATACCTGCCGGTTTCTTTAAGGAATCTGATGATATGATGGTAAGTATAGGAAACATTACGAAGAACGAATATGTATGGCATTTTCATAATATTTTTGAAACAGATAGCCATCAGATATTCTCTTACTTAGAAGGTCAGAAAAGCTATATGGCGTTTATAGATAAACGTACAGGCAAAATATCCATAAATGCAATGACTACAAATCCTAAATACGATAAGGTCTCACTTGTGAATATTTGGCGATACGTATTAGCTACTACAACGATTATCTATGCCGATAACGATTATCTGTATGGATATGTTGCTCCCACTCAGTATGAAGTACTGAAATCAGTACATGATCTTGATTCAAGACTTGAATCTTATTCTCATTCACTGGGTAGTTACATAGAAAAGAATAGTAATCTTATAACAGATGCAGATACTCGTTTGTTGATAAAAATAAAATTAAAATAAGAAGATATGGTTATGCAAAAAAAGAAGAAAGTAGCAATTATTATTATATCAATAGTCGTGTTGCTATTGATAGCCGTAAAAGTGTTGATAGGTAATCCTATTGAAACATTAAAGAATTGGAATAAGCCTATGTCAATACCGCTGCCTAAAGTTGAAGTAAAACTGCCTAATCAGCTTATTTCCGTAGGTTTTGATAGTACTACCGTTGTAAACAACTTAAAAATAGATAGGACCACCCTTTTGGTCTGGATTGATTCTATACATTGTATGCCGTGTAAGGTTGATATGTTGCATAATTATGAAGAGATGGACAGGATTCTTAAAAACAGTATATCGGATAGTATTCAAACTATGGCCGTATTATCTCCCAAAGAATCGGAACTGGAGGCACTTATTTATAAATTAAAAAGAGAACAATTAAAGTTTCCTGTATATATAGATTCAAATAATGAATTTCTTAAACTGAATCCATTCTTCATGAGTTTTAACGAAACCGGAGAATTTACTATATGTACGGACAAAGAGGGTATATACGGGCTTTGCCACGTAGTGGGACCTTGCAATATTTCATCTGTCTCTTTGTTTGATCACACTATGTCTATTCTTCATAAATTCAATTACTATGGTGTTGAATTAGAATCATTCAGAATTAGGAATAATTACTAGCGCATCACAAAAGATTATCTGATATTTCAAACCAAATTCAATTTTTATTTAGAATGTTTATGAAGTCGCCATTGTTTTTAATAGTTATTGCGTGTTATTTATTTAGTGGTTGTAAGACTGACAATGATATAAAAGAAATAACATTGGAAGAGATAAGTTCTGATATACAACTTTTGCCAGTTAAATACCATGAGCCCATGAAGGATATATTATTGTATTTAGATTATGAAGAGTGTGGTTTCCTTCTATCCAACGATTTTCAAACCATCTATCGTATGGAAGGCGATACTATAACATCTGTATTAGAAAAGACAGGTAGAGGCAGAGGAGAATACCAAGGTATTCATACATTTACATATTCATCGGTAGATAGTTTATTGTATGTTGTGGACAACAATAGTAAAATATACATATACAAAGGTAGGGATTATAAATTTATAAAACATATAAATGACCTACCACGTATTTTAGCAATTAATTCAATTGGAAAGAACAAATTATTGATTGCCGCAGCTATTTTGGAAAACAACGTTGATGAAAGATTTGGATTATATATTCTCAATACAGAAACAGAAGAACTTTCTGAAAGAATGTTAGCCATGAATTATACCGGATCAGTTTTCCATAATTTCACCAATTACAATCCATGTGACAGTTCTATATATTTTTCTATAGCTGATCATGATATAAACAGAATTTATCGTTACGCGGACAATATGCTGAATACAGAATTGGAATTCTCGTATCCTAAAGAAATGAGGATACCTAAAAGGGTCATAGTTAACAATCCAGATAATTTAAATGAGTTACTAACATTCAATAATTATATCAAGGAATATGAATTTTGCATAGGAGCCGGTTATCCTATATCGTTAGATAAAGGTAAACGTTTAGCTTTCTGGTCCTTTCCAAAAGCAAATGATAAAATATTGAATATAGTTTCTTCTGGTAAAATAGAGAAGTATCATG
>JAFYMP010000062.1 GCA_017556585.1 Bacteroidaceae bacterium | reverse complement strand
TACCACCTTCAATCATATCTGCATCAAAGCTATGCAGAGGCTGACCGTATGCATGAAGAATATAGTTTGTTATGTCAACAACGTTGTTGATAGGATTCAAGCCTATAGCCACCATCTTGTTTTTCAACCATTCAGGGCTTTCGCTTATGGTTACGCCTTTAATAGTTACACCGGCATATCTTGGACAAGCTTCAGTATTCTCTACTTCGATATCTATCTGCAGATCATTGTTATCTACAGCAAAAGCTATATCTGAGGGACGATTCAACGAAGTCTGATAACCGTTCTGTACCAACCAAGCATAAAAATCTCTTGCCACACCCCAATGTGAACAAGCATCAGCATGGTTTGGAGTAATATCCACCTCAATTACATAATCAGATTCAAGTTTGAAATATTCGGCAGCAGGAGTTCCCGGAACTGCATCTTCCGGAAGAACCATAATACCATCGTGGTTGTCGCTCAGGCCCAACTCTTTTTCAGAGCACAACATTCCCTGAGATGCTACACCACGCAGTTTAGATGGTTTGATGGTAAAACATTCATCACCATCATATATTTTTGCACCAATTGTAGCCACAGCCACCTTCTGACCTGCAGCAACATTTGGAGCACCGCAAACTATCTGAACAGGCTCCTGACCATTACCTTCATCTACTGTAGTTACATGGAGGTGGTCCGAATTAGGATGCTCTTCACAGGTAAGTACCTGACCTATCACAATACCTTTCAATCCACCTTTAACAGATTGAACCTCTTCTACTGCACCCACTTCCAAACCTATGGAAGTCAATGCTTCTGCTACCTCTTCCGGAGTAAGATTAAAATCTACATACTCCTTTAACCATTTGTATGAAATATTCATTTTTACGCTTTTCGTCTATGAACCGCAAAATTACAAAAATAATCCATACACCTTATAAAAAAGATGACTTTCGCTTCAATAAAAAACGAAAGTCATATATAATTTTTCTTATGGACAAATTAAATCAGGTCGCGCTGACGACAGAATATGCCCGGAAAGTGTTCTTCCACGTTTGCTACCGGCTTACTGAAAATACCATAAATAGCAGAACCTGAACCAGACATAGATGCATATTCAGCACCTAATTCATACATTTTATCTTTCAGCTGCTGCAACTGCGGATAATTTGCAAACACGCTCTTTTCAAAATCGTTCACTATTAAATCCTTCCATTCAGAAACAGGACGTTTAATTGCATCTCTCAATGAGATCTGCGGTTTTGCAGGAGTAACGCCTGCGTACGCTTGGGCAGTGCTGACAAAAATATCAGGTTTTACTATCACTATAGAATAGCCTTGCAAAGACATATCCACAGGAGTAAGAATCTCTCCCCTACCCGTTGCAAAAGCAGGTTTGTTGCGAATAAAGAAAGCACAATCTGAACCCAACTGAGCAGCATAACGTTCCATACAGCGGTTCTTCATCTTCAATCCAAAACGTTTATTCAGCAATGCTATCATCTGAGCAGCATCTGACGATCCACCACCTAATCCCGCACCGGACGGAATATGTTTATACAGATGTATTATCACCGGTGGAATATCAAAATCCTCGGCCAGCAATCTATATGCTTTAACCACCAGATTATCGGCAGGATTACCCTCTATGGCATCGCCCAACAGATGGAGCTCGTACGAATCTTCTGTAAAAACCTCATCGTTCTGAAATTTACTCTCCGTTTTCAAATTCAAAAGACTGCCTGCTTCCAACTTCTTCTTTATAAATCCGGTATCTAACGGTTTCTTTAAAGTAACCTCCAATGCATCTTGCAGATTTACAGGAAAAAACAGTGTTTCAATATCGTGGTAGCCATCCGGACGCTTTGCCACAATATTCAAACCGATATTAATTTTGGCATTTGGGAAAGTAATCATAATTATGCTATTCTGAATTTTTCAGTAAAGTTAAGTCTTTTACACGAAAACAGAGCTTATAAGAGACTTTTTTTTATCTGTTAATAATTGGTTGATAACAACAATACATTTTACTATTCCTCAAAAGACAAAAAGAATAACTTTGCAAAAAAAATAAATGACAGGTAATGGCACAGAGTACACGTAGCAAACAGACAAAACAGACAGAAAATATAGTTCTGAACCACTTACAGCCACAGGCATTAGAACTGGAAGAGGCTGTATTGGGAGCTTTGATGATAGAACAGGATGCTTATATAGAAGTAAGCGACATTCTGAAAGCAGAATCGTTCTATGATCACAGACACAGAGTAATATATTCTGCTGTAACATCGTTGTACATAAGCCAACGCCCTATAGATATATTGACTGTAACCGAACAGCTAAAAAGCACAGGTCAGTTAGAAGAGGCAGGCGGAGCCGTTTATATAGCTATGCTGGCAGGAAAAGTAACATCTTCTGCACACATAGAATATCATGCTCAAATCATTGCTCAGAAGGCAATTGCAAGAGAAATCATCAGCTACTCTGGCGAACTTCAAACCAAGGCATTCGATAGTACAACCGATGTCTCTGAACTGTTACAAGAGGCAGAAGGTCAACTGTTTCAGATAACCCACAGAAACGTCAAGAAAGACTTTTCATCTATCGATTCAGTTCTTGCTGATGCTATGACAAGAATTAAAACTGCTGCCTCAAGAGCAAAAGGAATGAGCGGATTGGCCAGCGGATTTAAAGCATTGGACGACGTTACCTCCGGTTGGCAAAAATCAGATCTTATCATTCTGGCTGCCCGTCCTGCTATGGGTAAAACTGCATTCGCACTATCTATGGCAAAAAACATTGCAGTAAACAACAACACCCCTGTAGCTGTTTTCTCTCTTGAAATGTCAAACGTACAGTTGGTAAATCGTCTTATTTCAAGTGTTTGTGAAATACCCGGACATAAGTTGCGCGACGGTAGATTAGCCCCATACGAATGGAACATATTAGATCAGAAAGTAAGTGCTTTACAGAATGCACCAATCTATTTGGACGACACCCCGTCGCTATCTATTACAGAGTTCCGTTCCAAAGCATTCCGTTTAAAATCGGAGCACGATATTCAGCTTATAATAATTGACTATCTGCAGTTGATGAATGCCAGCGGTATTAAATTCGGCAACAGACAGGAAGAGATTAGTACCATATCAAGAAACCTTAAGGCTATTGCCAAAGAACTTGATATTCCCATCATAGCACTATCACAGCTTAACCGTAGTGTAGATTCTCGTGAAGGTGGTTACGAAGGTAAACGTCCGCAGTTGAACGACTTGCGTGAATCAGGTGCTATTGAACAGGATGCCGACATAGTTTGCTTTATACATCGCCCTGAGTATTATAAGATTTATGAAGACCCACAGCACAACGACCTGCATGGTGTAGCTGAAATCATCATAGCAAAACACAGAAATGGTGGTGTAGGCGATGTTAGATTGGCATTCCGTTCTGAACTGGCTCTCTTTGACAACCTTGGTGCCAAATCAATTCAGTCAAGAGTTAATCAGCCTCAGCAGCCAACTGACGACAAAAAAGAAGAGGACCTTGAAAACGATCCTCTTGGTGCGAATACACATCCGCTTATGGATATCTAAAGCTATCTGCCGTCATCATTTAAGACCGACGGCAGCAGCTATTCCCTGATCTACTCCGCTAAAGCCCATAAAGGCCAGAGCCAACAGACCTGCAGTAATCAAAGCAATTGCTATACCCTGCATATTCTTTGGTATCTTAACCAGGCTAAGCTGTTCACGTATGCCTGCAAAGATAATCAGCGCAAGAGCAAAACCTATTGCAGTTGCAAAGGCATAAATTACGCCAACCAACAGTGTAGGTTCCAAACCTTGTGCATTGTAAGTTCCGTTTGCAACCAATATAGATACACCAAGAATACAACAGTTTGTTGTGATAAGTGGCAAGAATATACCCAATGCCTGATAAAGAGACGGAGACATCTTCTTCAATACAGTTTCAAGCATCTGAACCAATCCGGCAATAACCAGAATAAAGACAATGGTTTGCAGATACTCCAATTGGAATGGCACTAAAACATACTGTTGCAACAGGAAAGTCACAATAACAGCTATAACCAACACAAATGCTACAGCTACACCCATACCTGCTGCAGTTCCAACCTTTTTGGAAACACCCAGGAACGGGCAGATTCCCAAAAATTGGGACAATACTATATTATTTACAAATATTGCCGATATAAAAATCAAAAAATATTCCATAACAATAATTTTAAGTGTTAAGCATTAGCCGATTTACTACTCTTTATCTTATTCACAATAGCTATAAGCAATCCCAATGTAATGAAAGCACCCGGAGCAAGTACAAACACCAACATAGACATAGAGCTTGGCAACAGCTGAATTCCAAAGAAAGAACCATTACCCAACAATTCTCTTACCATACCTAAAAGTGTGAGAGCAAGAGTAAAACCTATTCCTATACCTACTCCATCACACAAAGAAGCAAGCACATTATTCTTTGCAGCAAAAGCTTCTGCACGCCCCAGGATAATACAGTTTACTACAATAAGTGGTATAAAGATACCCAGAGTCTGGTACAAATCCGGCACGTATGCCTGCATAACCATCTGCAGAATTGTTACGAACGATGCAATAACAATAATATAACAAGGTATTCTTACACCGTCTGGAATAAGATTTTTAAGCAATGATATAAACACATTTGAACATATAAGCACAAACATTGTAGCAACACCCATACCCAAACCGTTTACAGCCGATGTAGTGGTAGCCAATGTTGGACACATTCCAAGCAAGAGAACAAAAGTTGGGTTCTCTTTGAGAATTCCGTTTAGCATTATTTTAAAGTTCTTCATACTCTGTTCCTCCTATCAATTTTGTGTTGTAGCACTTGTTGTACCATCGGCAGTTTTTGAATAGAGTGCGTTGTATGCATTCTGAACTGCACGCAAAAATGCTCTGGAAGTAATAGTAGAAGCAGTAATTGCATCTATCTTACCACCATCTTTAGATACAGTAAAACCACCATCAGCAGGATTCATACCAACAATATTATGATTTCCCGCTTTTTCAGGAGCACCCAGCAAAAGAGTAACCACTTTTGATTGTTCTTTAGTAGCCTGTTCTGTTGATTGTTTGAACCAGGTAACAGCATTTGCGCCCAAACCCGGTGTCTCTGCGTGTTCCAGCACTTCGTAACCAAGAATTACACCATCCTGATTAAATCCCACCAAAACAGTAAGATTACCACCAAAAGCATTAGGATCTGTACTCTTCACCGCTGTACCTAACAGATTATTATCGGAATCCTCTACCTGATAGAATACAAAACCATCCTTTTCCCAAGGTTCTGAAACAGTAAAAGGAATATCGCTATCGCCTATAATCACCTGTTTGATACCATTTGCCAATGTCTCAGCATTGATCTTTTCAATTGGCCCGTTTGTAACCACATTAACCCAAGCCAATAATGCTGCAGCCACCACCGATATAAGTGAAAGTGACAGCACCATATTTGTGATATTTGATTTCAGTTTCTTCATTTCTTTACACTCCCAAAACGTTTAGGTTTACACCAGTTACAAATAAGAGGATTAACTGCATTCATAATAAGAATAGCAAATGACATACCTTCAGGATATGCGCCAAAGTATCTTATTATAACTGTCAGCAAACCTATACCTATACCATACACAACCATACCCTTTGGTGTCATTGGCGATGTTACGTAGTCGGTAGCCATAAAGATAGCACCCAACATCAAACCACCTGAACAGAGATGATAAAGCGGATTTGCATACATCACAGGATTAACCAACCACATAATAGATGTAAACACCAAAACAGTACCAAAAATAGATACAGGAATATGCCATGTAATTACTCTGCGAACCAACAGATAGCCAAAGCCAAGCAACAATGCCAATGCGCTAACCTCACCTATACAACCTGCGGTATTACCAACAAAAACCTGCCAAAGTTCAGGAAGCTGATTCAGTGCAGCAGTATTACCGGACAGAGCCTCTTTCATCAGACTAAGAGGAGTTGCAGTAGTAACAGCATCGGCATAAGCAAGCATCTGATGTGTTTCAGGCCACGATGTCATCTTTGCAGGGAATGATATAAGCAAGAACACACGACCTACAAGAGCAGGGTTAAACGGATTGTTACCCAGTCCGCCAAAAGCCATCTTACCAATACCTATAGCAACCAAAGCACCTATTATAATAATATATAGAGGCAGATTTGATGGCAAGTTGAATGCAAGCAAAAGACCTGTCACAATAGCAGAGCCATCAAAAATGGTAGTCTTTTCCTCTTTCAACAGATATTTGGTGATTGCCCACTCAAAAAACATACAAGACACTACAGATGTAGCAGTAACAACCAATGAACCTAGTCCAAATGCAATTATAGATGCAATAAACGCAGGAATCAGGGCTATTACAACCGCATACATATTTTTCTCTACAGAATCGCCATTATGGGCGTGTGGAGATGTCGATATAAATAGTTTAGCCATATCTTTCAATAATTATTTGGTGTTGCGTGAACGGATTATACCGCCAACCTTATTCTTTGTCAATCTTACCCAGTCAAGCAGAGGTCTGTGTGACGGACATGATGATTGACAACAACCACACTCTATACAACTCATTATCCATTCCTGTTCGGCACGTTCCCAGTCACTTAATTCGCCACAAGTAGCCAACAGATATGGTTCAAGTCCCATAGGACAAGCCTGTACACATTTTGAACAACGTATGCAGTGCTGTTCCTCTTTACGAATAGCATCAGCCTCAGGAAGCATCAACACACCAGAAGTACCTTTAACAACAGGAACATCGGCATTAAGAAGCGGACGTCCCATCATAGGACCGCCACTTATCAGTTTAGCTGTATCTTCCGGCATTCCGCCTGCATATTCTATCACCTGACTGATAGGAGTACCCATTCTAACCAAAAGGTTTGCAGGATTTTGCACGCTCTTACCTGTAACAGTCACTATTCTTTCAAACAATGGTTTGTTCTTTTGAACTGCCTGATAAACAGCATAAACAGTACCCACATTCTGTACCACTACACCTACACTTGCAGGAAGTGCCGGTGGAGGTGGAACCTGACGACCAGTAACAGCCTCTATCAACTGTTTTTCGCCACCTTGCGGATATTTTGTCTTCAGTTTAACAACCTCAACACCCTGAACAGAAGCAACTTTTGACTGCAACAATTCTATAGCGTCAGGTTTATTTTCTTCAATACCTATAAATGCTTTATTTATGCCCAATGCCTTAAGCAGGATCTGAACACCCACCACTATTTCGTCAGGATGTTCCAACATAAGACGATGATCGGCAGTAAGGTATGGTTCACATTCCACTGCATTTATAACCAATGAATCTATCTTGCAATCTTTTGGAGGCATCAGCTTAACGTGAGTTGGGAAACAAGCACCACCCAAACCTACTATACCAGCATCCTTTATCTTTGCAATTATCTCTTCCGGTGTAAGATTACAATCTTTCACCAAATCTTCTGAACGGTCTATGGTTGGTTCCCAAACATCATCAACCACATCTATATAGATAGCAGGTTTTCTGTAACCGCTGGCATCTACTACGGTATCCACTTTAGCCACCTTACCGGATACGCCGGAATGGATTACTGCCGACATAAAGCCACCGGCATCTGCTATTTTTGTACCAACATTCACTAAATCGCCTTTTGCCACACAAGGAACAGACGGCGCACCTATATGCTGAGATAAAGGATATACAGCCTGTTTTGGCAAGCCCAATTCACAAATTGGCTTTGTAGCTGTCAATTTGTTTTCATCGGGGTGTACACCACCTATTGTAAAAGTCTTCTTCATATTCATTGGTTGGTTTGAACATTTTCTTCTGTTGCCGGTTTCTTTCTTTCAGGAAAGTTCACTGCAAGAATAGAGTGCTGTGGACATTCATCAACACACTTTCTACATAGACGGCACTTTTCAAAATCAATATACGCCAGGTTATTTTCCAGTGTGATAGCTTCAAACTGACAAGCCTTTACACACTTTCCGCAACCTATACAAGCCACTGCACAAGCCTTCTTTGCTACAGGACCCTTATCTTTGTTTACACAAGATACAAATATTCTGCGATCCAGCTTATTCTTGTTACGCAACTCAATAATGTTACGGGGACAAGCCGATACACACATACCGCAAGCAGTACACTTATCCTGATCCACTTCCGGCAGTCCTGTTTCCGGATTCATCCTGATTGCATCGAACTTACAAGCCTCAACGCAGTCACCACAACCCAGACAACCAAAAGCGCAACCTGTTTCACCGCCCGACATCATGTGTGCAATAGCACAACGTGAAGCACCGTCGTACACATTTATACGAGGACGATTTTCGCAGCTTCCGTTACATCTTACAACAGCAACTTTAGGAGTAGTCTGTTCAACCACATCACCTAAAATTTCTGCAATCTGTTGCATCACTTCTCCACTTGCAGCAGAGCATCTCATTCCCTTTAAAGAACCCTTCTTAACACAGTTCTCGGCAAATGCAGCGCATCCCGGATATCCGCATCCGCCACAATTTGCTCCCGGAAGGATTTCGTTAATCTGGACCACTCTTGGGTCTTCTTCGACAGCAAATTTTTTGGATATAAAAAATAGCACTACAGCCAATATCAAGCCTGTAATACCCAAAACAATTACTGCCGTCAAAATCATACTTGACATATTTTGGTTTTATTCTATTATGCTAAAACTAAACACTCTCTTAATTTTGTTTCTAAAGAGAAACAGCGAAATATAGTACGGTACCAATACAAGCAACGCAATAAGAGCCGATTTCAGTTCGTCACCGGTTATTTCTGTTGCCACAATCAACACAGTCAGCAAAATAAACAGCGGCAAACCGAAAGCCAATGCAACAGCTTTTGCGCCTTGCGATGTTGTTCCCAATACGGTTACCACCTGACCAACAGAATATCTTTCAGGCGCATCAACAACCACTTCTACAATCTTTTCTTTCATTTCAGAAATTCTGCAAAGCGATTTTGCCTGACATCCGGAACAGGCAGAAACCTGCACAATCTTAACATAGACTGTACGGTTTTCTATCTTATCTATAACACCACTGTGTTTGATACTCTCTTTCACACTCCAAAAGTACTGCATTTTTCTGTAGCAACACTCCAAACACGCAAAAAAATTACATTTTTATTCCTTTTTTCAGCTATTCGGCAGGCTGTTTAAGAGCATAAATCAAAAATAATCGTCAAATTCAGAACATTTTATCTAAAAAATCTCTACCTTTGCGCCCGCTGTTACGAGTTGACAGCATAATTCAAATCATTAATTAATAAAAAACGAGAAACAATGGCAACAAAAATCAGACTACAGAGAAGAGGTCACAAAGCTTATGCTTTCTACTCAATCGTCATTGCCGACTCAAGAGCTCCACGTGATGGAAAGTTTATTGAGAAGATTGGTACTTATAACCCAAACACCAATCCTGCAACAATAGATTTGAATTTCGAAAGAGCATTGTATTGGGTAATGGTTGGCGCACAGCCTACAGACACTGCACGTAACATCCTTTCAAGAGAGGGCGTTTACCTGATGAAACACCTTAAGGGTGGTGTTCAGAAAGGTGCTTTTGACGAAGCAGCAGCTCAGGCTAAGTTCGATGCTTGGAAACAGGCAAAAGACAGCTCACTTAACGCAATCGTTGTTAAGGATCAGCAGGCTAAACGTGAACTTAACAAGGCTAAGTTAGAAGCAGAGAAGAAGGTTAACGAAGCTATTGCAGAAAAAGTAGCTCAGAAGAAAGCTGAAGCTAAAGTTGCTGAAGCAGAAGCAGCAGCCGAGGCAGCTGAAGAAGCACCTGCAGCAGAAGAAGCTCAGGCAGAAGCTTAATCAACCTTACTTATCGGACATAATCCTCGGTAATCTCAGAAATATTTTGAGTAACCGAGGATTTTTCGTACTCACACATTTACTCACACCCTTCTATTTAATTATCCTATGAACAAGTTTTCAAAATTCCTACAGAGAAAAAACATAGACATATCATTAAAGAAATATGGAGTTGATGCTTTGGGAGCAATGGCTCAGGGTCTTTTTGCTTCTCTTCTTATAGGTACCATCATATCTACTATAGGTGAACAGTTCCATATTCCTGTACTGACAGAGGTAGGTAATTTTGCAAAAAGTATGGCAGGACCAGCCATGGCTGTTTCTATAGGATATGCACTGCAAGCCACACCATTGGTACTATTCTCTCTATTGGCAATAGGTGCCGCCGCAAACACATTGGGTGGTGCCGGTGGTCCTTTGGCAGTATATTTCATTACAATCATTGCCACTGAATTTGGCAAAGCCGTATCGAAAGAGACAAAAGTAGATATTATAGTAACTCCACTTGTAACTATTGCCGTAGGTGTGGGATTAGCATATTGGTGGGCACCATCAATAGGTGCTGCAGCAAGCTGGATAGGCGATATCATAATGTGGGCAACAGGCAAACAGCCATTTATAATGGGCATTTTAGTCTCCGTAATAGTAGGTATGGCCCTTACACTGCCTATCAGTTCTGCAGCTATCTGTGCAGCACTTAGTTTAACCGGGCTTGCCGGTGGAGCTGCTTTAGCCGGATGTTGTGCTCAAATGGTAGGTTTTGCATTTCTCAGTTTCAAAGAAAATGGCTGGAATGGTTTGGTTTCTCAAGGCATAGGAACAAGTATGTTACAGATGGGCAACATAGTAAAAAATCCTAAAATATGGATAGCCCCCACTCTGGTTTCAGCCATTACAGGCCCTATTGCCACCTGCATTTTCCACCTTGAAATGAATGGTCCTGCTATAGCATCGGGTATGGGTACCTGTGGTTTTGTAGGTCCTATAGGACTATATACAGGTTGGGCATCAGATATAGCAAATGGTATAAAAGATAGCATAACAATGGCCGATTGGAGTGGAATGATATTGATATGCTTTGTTCTGCCTGCTATTCTTACTCCTCTGTTTGGAATAGTATTCAGAAAGATTGGCTGGATAAAAGATGGAGACCTAAAGCTGGATTAACTTCAGGCCTCCAAACAAAATTAATTCAAGAAAATGTAAATAGAATGTCGATTACGTTTAATCGTTCATCAACTTTCTATAACGGATGCGTTTAGGCTCTTCATAGCCCAACTGCTTAATCTTATAATCTTCATATTCGCTGTAAGATCCTTCGTAGAATACCACCTTACTATCGCCTTCAAAAGATAGTATGTGAGTACAGATTCTATCCAGGAACCAACGGTCATGACTTACTACAACTGCACAGCCTGCAAATCCGTCAAGACCCTCTTCCAGAGCACGCAGTGTATTTACGTCTATATCGTTGGTAGGTTCGTCCAGAAGCAACACATTACCCTCTTCTTTCAATGCCATAGCCAGCTGCAATCTGTTACGTTCACCACCGGACAACATTGCACATTTCTTTTCCTGATCTGCTCCGGAGAAATTAAAACGTCCCAGATAAGCACGGGCATTAACATCTCTACCGCCCAAACGGATAAGTTCATTTCCTCCACTTACTACCTGATATACACTCTTTTCAGGATCAATATCTTTGTGTTGCTGATCTACGTAAGCTATCTTAACTGTTTCACCCACTTCGAATTCACCGCCATCAACACTTTCCAGTCCCATAATAAGACGGAACAGAGTAGTCTTACCTGCACCGTTAGGACCTATAACACC
>JAFYMP010000061.1 GCA_017556585.1 Bacteroidaceae bacterium | reverse complement strand
TTCTACTATAGGTCTGATATGTTCTATTGGTAGTCTAAGAGTATATGTCTTATATGCACCGGGAATAACTTCAGTAAGATACTGCGGATTAAGTGCTTTTAATTCCTCTTTGTCAATTCCGCAGAAATCAATTATCTGCTGGAAGTGTAGATTTTTATTTATGTGAATTGTATCTGTTATGTCCGGCTGATTAGTTGCCATAGCGCAAATTCCATGTTCTTTGTGGAATGTCATTGCGTAGTTAACAGCAATAAATGCCGGTAGATATCCTCTGGTTTCATTTGGTAGATATGGGTACAAATCCCAAAAATTCTTTTTGCCTCCGGAACGGGTAATAGCTTTGCTTACATTTCCCGGACCGCAATTATATGCAGCAATGGCAAGACTCCAGTCCCCAAACATATTGTACAAATCTTTTAAGTGTTTGGCTGCAGCCTCACTACATTTCATTATGTCATATCTGTCATCTACCAGACTGTTTACATATAGTCCGTATGTTCGTCCGGTACTATAAATGAACTGCCATAGACCGGCGGCACCCATTCTGGAATAAGCTTTAGGTTTTAATGCCGATTCAATGATAGGCAGATATTTAAGTTCTATGGGTACTCCATATTTATTAAGCGCGTTTACAAACGTCTCTTCGTAGAAATTTATCATTGATAAACAGTATGATATTACCGCTTTGTTCCTGCCTGTGTATGCGTCTATATATTGTCTGGTAAGATAGTTGTATGGCATTTCAACAATTGTAGGCAAACTGCTTAATCGTTCTGCATACACAGTATCGCTGAATTTTACATTGGCAGCTCCTGTTATACAGGTTGAATCGTAAACAATGTATTGACGTGCGTACCAATCGTTTAGCAGACTATCTAATTCTATGTAGTAGCTTTCTGGTAGGCAGATAGTACTATCGGCAGAAGTTGTATAAACGGAATCAGAAACCGCAATGGAATCTGACTGAGCTTTTACCCCTATAGTGATTAACAGTAGTAAAATAAATGTGCATATACGTTTGATGAATTTATTCATATTTCTTTCTGTTGCTTAGAAATTAAATGCCAGGTTGAAACCTACGTTGCCTGTACCCCTATCTATGGATATGTTTGGTGTAACCTTCATACTTACGTCAGACGATACATCAAAATGTGATAGTTCTGCATCTACGTATGCATCTATTACAGAAACCAGATATACTCCCGCAAATGCAAATATGCTCATATCTCTATAACGCCTGTATTTGTTTTTCCTGTTTTTAAAAACGTCTTTAAGCCAATCTTTGTTTGATTCAACATCGTAATTTGGAGGCAATAAATCTTCGTAACTATTGGTGTTGGGGTCGTTGTCCATAATGTCCAAATATGCGTTGGAATAATCTCTCAACATCTGTCCGTTCCAGGATAGGGCATAAACGCAACCTATAAAACCTCCATAAACAATAGGCAGTTTCCAGTACTTTTTGTTATAAATCTGTCCACCACCGGGAAAAGCCAACGCAATCCAAGTAGCTTTTTTGGGGTCTGGTAACCATTCTTGATTTGCAATTTCAAGATTCGCAATTATCAAACTATCCTTCTCTTTCCACTTAATTCTTTTATCTTTGGTCTTAATGTCGGAAAATGAAGGTAAGAACATAGTGGAATCTGTTTCTGTTCCAAAATTCAGGCTCCTGACAAATTCCATTTCTCTATTCCAACGGGTAGTGTCGCTCAATGTAGAGAACAGGCTATCCACTCTGGCGTTTCTGATGCTGTCATTAACAGTAAATGCCTCTTGGGCAAAACTTGCCAGAGGATAGCAGATAAAAGCTAAAGCAATAATAATATGTCTGATAATAATCTTTGCCATTATTTTTTAATGGTTTCTATCAATTCAATTATTCTGTTTAATTCCGATTGATTCTTAAAAGGGATAGTAATATTACCTTTGCCCTTGTCATTGCATTTTACGCACACCGATGTACCCAATAAATCGGTAAGTTTTATATCAATTGACTTTCTTGATGTTGTTGCTTTCTTTGCAATAGAATCTGTTGCTTCATTGATCTGCTTAACACGCTCTTCAACCTTTCTTACTGAATATCCATATTTTCTCAGTTCGTGAAAGAGTGCAAGCTGTTTTATTGGGTCGTCAATCGCAAGCAATGCTCTGGCGTGTCCCATATCAATCAGTTTGTCTTTTAAAGCCACCTGAATTTCAGCAGGCAGTCTTAATAGACGTATGTAATTGGCTACAGTCGCGCGTTTCTTACCTATTCGGGTGCTTAACTGCTCTTGTGTCATATTATATACCTCCAGCAGATTCTGGCATGCCAATGCAACTTCCATGGCATTCAAATCTTCGCGTTGAATGTTTTCTATGAGTGCCATCTCCATAACATTCTCATCGTCTGCAGTACGAATATATGCAGGAATAGTCTCCAGATTGGCTATTGTGGCTGCTCTATAACGACGCTCGCCTGCTATAATCTGATATTCGTTCTCCTTTATTTTGCGTAAAGTTATAGGCTGAATGATTCCTATTTCACGTATGGAATCTGCAAGTTCCTGAAGGCGTTCTTCGTCAAATTCTCTACGAGGTTGGTCCGGGTTTGCATATATCTGCTTCAGGGGTACTTCGTTTATTGAAGAAGAACCCTCTGTTTTTGTGTAATCTGTAGAGATTAATGCGTCCAAACCTCTACCTAAGGCTGATTTCTTTATTGCCATATTCTTTTAACTGTTTTTTCTCAATAGTTCTTGTGCCAAAGCTAAATAGTTCTGTGCGCCTTTAGAATCGGCATCGTACATAATTGCAGGCAGACCATAACTTGGAGCCTCGCTTAATCTGATATTTCTGGATATGATTGTTTCAAACACCAATTCTCGGAAATGTTTTTTTATCTCTTCTTTAATTTGGTTGCTTAAGCGTAATCTGGAATCGTACATAGTAAGCAAGAAACCTTCTATGTCTAATTCAGGATTTAGTTTGCTTTTAATTATCTTGATGGTATTCAATAATTTGCTGATTCCTTCCAATGCAAAATATTCGCACTGTACCGGTATGATTATTGAATCGGCAGCGGTAAGTGAATTAACAGTAATAATACCTAATGATGGAGAGCAATCTATGAATATATAATCGTAATCGTCCTTTAGAGGAGCCAGAATCTGTTTTAGCACGAGTTCTCTATTCTCCATATTCATCAGTTCAAGTTCGGCACCCACCAGATCTATGTGTGAAGGGATCACATCTAAACCCTCTACGCACGATTTCTGTATTGCATCTTTTGCTTTGCAACTTCCTATCAGGCATTCGTAAACAGATAACTCTACCTGTTGTATGTCAATACCTAATCCCGATGATGCATTTGCCTGTGGATCTGCATCTACTACCAATACTCTCTTTTCAAAGGTTGCCAATGATGCAGACAGATTTATAGTGGTTGTGGTTTTGCCTACACCACCTTTTTGATTTGCCAAAGCTATGATTTTTCCCATACTGTTTGAATTAGAATGTAAAAGTACACTAAACTAAACGAAGAACAAAATAAGCAAGCTTATTTTTTTTGTGCGATTCGTCTTAGCCTGTTAAAAATACGCTAAACTGATATGCTGCTTTAGCGGATAAAAGAAAAAGTAGTATCTTTACAAAAAAAATAGAGTAATGAGATATTATTTGGTAGCAGGTGAAGCATCAGGAGATCTACACGCCTCAAATTTAATGAAAGCGATATTGCAAAAAGACAGTAATGCGGATTTCAGATTTTTTGGTGGCGATAAAATGCAAACTGTTGGAGGCACTCTTGTCAAACACTATAAGAATTTGGCATATATGGGTGTCTGGCCTGTACTGACTCATCTGCGTACTATTTTGACAGGAGCAAAAATATGTTTTGATGATATTGCGGAATGGAAACCGGATGTGGTAATTCTTGTAGATTATCCGGGATTCAATCTCTCTATAGCTAAGCAGGTTAAACATAAACTTAACATTCCTGTGTATTACTATATCTCACCCAAGTTGTGGGCCTGGAAGAGCTATAGGATAAAGAATATTAAACGTGATGTGGACAGACTATTCTCCATATTACCGTTTGAAATAGAGTATTTCGCAAAACATAACTATGCTATTGATTATGTTGGTAATCCTTGTGTAGATGCTGTTTATGAATACAAATCAATTATAGATAATCAGAAATCAGCAGCGGGTAGCGATAGTAAGGTTCTGGCGTTGTTGGCAGGAAGCAGAAAACAAGAAATCAGCAGAAATCTGCCGGTTATGCTGGAATCCATAAAGGGCATAGAAGGTATAAAACCTGTTCTTGCTGCGGCACCGGGAATATCGCCGGATTTTTATACTGAATACATTAAGAATTCAAATGTAGAGGTTGTGTATGGCAAGACTTATGATGTTTTGAATGGAGCATACGCTGCTATGGTAACATCGGGTACTGCTACACTGGAGACAGCTTTGTTTAAAGTACCTCAAATAGTGTGTTATAAGATGCCATTAGGGTGGATTGTATCAAAGCTTCGTCCGTATTTTATAAAAGTAAAGTATATATCGCTTGTGAATTTGATTGCAAATGGGGAACTGGTGCCAGAACTTGTTGCCGATGGGATGAATGTGAATAACATCCGGAAACATCTGTTGCCACTGTTGTCCGATACTGTAGAACGTAAGGCTCAGTTAGATGGCTACGATAGAATGTCAGAGACATTGGGTGGTGCCGGTGCGTCTGTAAAGGCAGCTGAACAAATTGTTGACTCCCTCAGTAAATAATCAATTTATAAAGCAGACAGACTTACGTAGTAGATATAGGCATATACTATAGGTGCAGCTAATAATGTGCTGTCAAAACGGTCTAGAAAACCTCCGTGTCCAGGTAATATTTTACCTGAATCTTTTACGCCTAATTCTCTTTTAATCAATGATTCAGCTAAATCTCCAAATGTGCCGAATACCACTGTGACTATAGCCATTCCTATCCAAATCCACACGTTGAAAATTGGGTGGATTTTCCAAATAATTATGGCTGCAATAATTGTAAAAATGGCACCGCCAATAGAGCCTTCCCAACTCTTCTTTGGAGAGATTCTTTCAAACAGACGATGTTTACCAATAGTACAACCTACACAATAGGCTCCAACATCGTTAGTCCAAATAAAAATGAAAAAAGCAAGTGGCAACAGCCATGTTAACTGAGAATCTGCCATAATATGACCTAATCCGTTCAATAGGCTGAACGGTAGTGCTATATAGATTGCAGGAAAGATTGCAATACTAAGATTTAATATGTGATGTTCATTTTGTTGGTATAGCTCCCATATTATGGTCAATATGAAATAAACGATAAATGGCAAGAGTAATTTTATGGGATTTACTGTATATGCCGGAGCAAGTCCGGTTATAAAAGCAGTAATCCCCGAATATAAAAAGAAAGAGAGTGTTGCAGCACAGAACCACGATGCATTACATTCTTTATGCCTGTTTATGAGTGATACAAACTCTATTGTAACTAAAACAGTACAAACTGCAAATAGCCAAAACATCCACTTGCCTCCTAAAATTATACTTGCAACAATTGCTGCAACGTATAATATGCCGGTTATACTTCTCTTTAATAATTCCACAATTATTACTCTTGCTTATTATTGTCGGTTTCTAAAATCTCTTCACTTCTTGATGCCCATGGACGTTTGCCAAAAATGCGTTCAACGTCTTCTGCGAATATCACCTCTTTTTCCAATAGTAGCTGTGCCAATTCGTGATGTCCCTCTTTATGTTCCAGAAGAATCTGTTTGCCACGTTCGTACTGTTCTGCAATCATAGCTTTAACCTCTGAATCTATAAGTTCGGCAGTTTTGTCGCTATATGGTTTCTGGAAGGCATATTCGTCTGTATTGCTGTAGTAGCATAAATTAGCTAACTTGTCACTCATGCCTGCGTATGCTATCATACCGTATGCCTGTTTTGTAACGCGTTCCAGGTCATTCATAGCACCTGTTGAGATGTGACCTATAAACAACTCTTCTGCTGCACGTCCGCCCAAAGTTGCACACATTTCATCCAAAAGTTGTTCTTTGGTTGTAATTTGACGCTCTTCCGGTAAATACCAAGCTGCACCCAATGCTCTGCCTCTAGGTACAATAGTAACTTTCACCAGCGGATTTGCATGTTCCAGGAACCAGGATAGTGTAGCGTGCCCCGATTCATGTAGAGCTATAGCTCTCTTTTCGTCGGCTGTAAGAACTTTGGTTTTCTTTTCCAAACCACCAATTATTCTATCTACTGCAGCTAAGAAATCTGCCTTTTCAACGGATTTTTTATCGTGTCTTGCAGCTATCAGCGCAGCTTCGTTACAAACGTTTGCTATATCGGCACCTGAAAATCCCGGAGTCTGTCTTGCCAGGAATTCTACATCTACATCTTTGTTGAGTTTTAGATTACGCAGATGTACATTGAATACCTCTTTACGTTCATTCAGATTAGGAAGATCTAAATGTATTTGTCTGTCAAAGCGTCCGGCTCGTAACAGAGCTTTGTCCAAAATATCTACTCGGTTGGTAGCTGCCAATATTATAACACCGCTATTTGTGCCAAATCCATCCATTTCGGTAAGTAGCTGGTTAAGAGTATTCTCTCTTTCGTCATTGCCACCCATTGCAGGATTTTTACCACGTGCCCTACCTATAGCATCAATCTCATCAATAAAAATGATACAAGGCGATTTCTCTTTTGCCTGGCGGAACAAATCTCTTACACGCGATGCACCTACGCCCACAAACATTTCTACAAAATCAGAACCTGAAAGTGAAAAGAATGGTACATCGGCTTCGCCAGCCACAGCTTTGGCAAGCAAAGTTTTACCTGTTCCCGGAGGGCCTACAAGCAGTGCTCCTTTCGGTATCTTACCACCTAAATCGGTGTATTTTTTAGGGTTCTTTAAAAATTCAACTATCTCCTGAACCTCTTCTTTAGCTTCGTCCTGGCCGGCAACATCCTTGAACATTATTCGGTTTGCCTGTCCCTTTTCAAATAGTTTGGCTTTAGATTTACCAACATTGAATACTCCACCTCCGGCACCTCCGTTTGAGCCACCACTCATTCTTCTAATCATAAAGAACCAGATTCCTATAATCAATAAGAATGGTAATATACTTATGATTATATCCATTAAGGAATTCGATTTCTTTTTGTATTCAATAGTGCCGGCAAATTTACCTTCCGATTCTGCTTGGTCTATAAATAGTTGTAGATTATCCATAGAACCTACTCCTACAGAGACCATTGGAGAGAGTATCTGTTCTGCTTTGACTTTGTCTCCAAATATGTACTTGGCAGAATCCGGATATATAAACAGTTCCAAAGAGTTGTCGTTGGAATAGATTACAATTTTTTCTGCATAACCCTTTTCTACGTACTCCTTGAATTCTGAATAATTAGCCTTACCTACCATGCTTGATCCATCATCTTTCATTATGATGTAACCAAAAGCAACAAACAGGAGAATGTATATCCACGATAGATTAAACGTGGGTTTCTTATTGTCTTTCTTGTTTTTATTATTCATATTTTAATCAATATCAGGAATCTCTTCCAGTTTGGCATCTGCCCAAAGATGCTCTAAATCATAGTAAGTTCTCAATTCCGGGGTAAAGATGTGTACCATCACTTCACCATAATCCATAGCTACCCAATGTGCATAAGTTGTACCATCTACAAAGTCCGGTTTTCTGCTTTCGTTAATACGTACGGTTTTACGAATGGAGTCTGTAATGGCAAGTACTTGGTTAGGGGTGCCTCCTTGGCATATAACGAAATACTTACAGATGGTATCTTCTATGTTAGTCAAATCTGCTATAGTGATAGCTTCGCCCTTTCTGTCTTGAATACCCTCAATGATGCTGTCTAATATACTTTCTCTTGTACTCATTTCTGTATATAAAAATTCAATGATACAAAATTAGCCTATTTTCTTCAACAATAGTACACCATGTAACAAATCTTTTGCTTTTTTGTTAAATAGAATGGTTTATTTTATGATTTTAAGAATTGATATGGGTAAAAAGTGGCAGATATTAGCTGATTTTGTAAAAAACAATGCAAAAAAATGTCAGTTTGATTTGTGAATGTAAAAAATTGACTATCTTTGCACCGCAAAAATGCTTTGGGCTATGGTGTAATGGTAACACTGCAGATTCTGGTCCTGCCTTTCCTGGTTCGAGTCCGGGTAGCCCAGCAAAAAGAAAGCCACTCATTATCGAGTGGCTTTCTTTTTTATTATTCTGCGGAATCTTCTTTATCTAACCCGCGAATTTTATTCAGAATTTCTTCGGCCTCTTTCTTTAAAGATTCAATATTCTTCTTTATGCTATCAATAAAACCATTTCCGGTTTTGCTTGATGTAGAGATTGCGGCCAAATTGTTTTCGTAGGTTTGAATCTCGTTCTTAAGATTCTCGTATTGTCTTGTTAGTTTCTCCTTAATGCTTAATGAAGAATCTTTAGCAGGACGATTGTTGTGCTGAACGTTCTGTTTGCGGCTCTTCTTTTGCAAATCAAGTTTTTCTGATAATGCCTGGAATAACTCATTGAATTCATTTGTGAGTTTATCCTTAACTCTATAAGGTACGTGTCCTATGCTATTCCATTCGTCAATTAATTCCTGGATAGCTTCTTTTACATCTTCGCCTATCTTTGAAGGATTGTAAGACTTTAGCTTGGAAAGAATAGATTTCTTTCTGAAAAGATTTTCATGTTCTTCCGATTTAATTGATGAACCTTTCTCTCTTGCCTTATAGAATTTATTACAAGCTTCGGTGAATTTGTCCCACAATTGATTTGATTGTTTTTTGTGGATAGGACCTATTTCACGCCACTCTTTTAGTATTGCGTTTATTCTGTCGGTTGCACGTTCCCAATCTGTTGTATTGCACAATTCTTCAACCTCTTGACATAGAGCATTCTTTTTGGTTAAATTATCGCCCATATCAGTTTTAGCTTGTTTAAAGAATTCTGATTTCATTTTAAAGAACTTATCGCAAGCCGATTTATATCTGTCGTAAATTTTCTTGTTCTGTTTCTGAGGAGCAAAACCTATTTCGCGCCACTTTTTTTGCAGTGTCTGTACCTCTAATGTTTTGTCATTCCAATCCTGGAATTTAGTAAGTGAGTCGTAATCAATGCTTTCTAAAAGTTCGCATATAACTACTTTTTGGTCAAGATGTTCCTGCTCTGTCTGTTTCAATTGTTCAAAATGCTGCTGGTGACGACGATTGATGGTTGTAGATGCACTCTTAAAGCGAGTCCATATCTCTTCACGCAGTTCTTTTGCTATAGGGCCGGTTTCACGGAATTCAATATGCAACTTCTGTAGCTTGCGGAATGCTGCTACTATATCTTTTGCTTCTGTTAACTTTTCAGCCTCTTCGCATATAGCAAGCTTTGTCTCTAAATTCTTTTTAAAGTCATATTCGCGGAATTCATTGTTCAGTTTCTGAATATCATAGAATTTTTCAGAACACTGCTGATAGCTTTTCCATAACTCATTAACTTTGTCTGCCGGAACCTCTTTAATCTCTTTCCACTCTTTTTGGATGGCTTTTACTTCGTTGAAAGGTACGTTCTCTGTGCTTGCTTTTTCAATAAGTGCATTGAATCTGTCCAGTAATTCGTACTTCTTTTTTAAATTCTCTTTTCTGATTATCTCTAAAGCTTCCTGCTGAGCAGCCCTTTTCTCTTTGATGATTTTCATCAACTGTTTATACTGCTCTTCTAATTCGTCCTTTTCAGAAACATATTCTTCTATGTTTCCTCCATTAGCAACATAGTCGGCCTTTTTAGCTTCTTGTTCTGTATGTAACAACTTATAGAACCCCTGTTTTAGGTGTTCTAACTCTGTTTTGTTGGCCAAAGATATATCGCTGACAATCTCTTGTAAACGGTTGATTACCTGACTGCGGTCTGTTATAGCATCCATAACAACCGTTACTTCGTTTTCGTCATTTCTTGTGGTTTCGATATTCAATTCTTCATTCATAACTCAGTAAGAAGCTAATTAGTAATTAATAAATATTTTACCGTTGCTGTTAAACTGCCTCATTATGAAGCCATAAGTAGTTGAAGCAACAGATTTAGATTGCAAATAAAAGCAATTTTAATAACAATATCTAATAAACAGCCAAAAAACTTCTTAAAAGTATGGTGTAAAATTCTAAACCATCAATGAAATTACACCTATATATATAGCGATGCCCAATAAGTCATTTGTAATCTGTACGAATGGACCGGTAGCAATAGCCGGGTCTATATGTATCTTTTCAAATAACAACGGAAGCATGGTGCCCCATAGTGTTCCAATTATCACCAGAACAAACAGACTGAGAGGGACTGCGTATGTAACAGGCGCCAAATAACCATATCTAATCATGTTATATCCAAAAACCAAAAGTGAGAGGATACTTGCGTTGATTAATGCTACAAGCGATTCTTTAAAGACCTGACGAACTATGTTGTTTGTGTCTAATGAACCATTTGCTAATCCCTGTACTACAAGAGCTGAAGATTGGGTGCCTACATTACCGCCGGTACCACCAATAAGTGGTATAAAGAGTAGTAATTCGGGGTGTGCTGCAAATGATCCTTCAAAATTACCTAATAACATTGAATTGAGAATACCTCCAAACATACCTATCAACAGCCATGGAATACGAGCTCTGGTTTGACGGAATACATTATCGGTGGTCTCTACGTCGGCTGTGATACCCGATGCCAACTGGTAATCATGTTCCTGTTGTTCGCGCAATTCGTCAATTACGTCATCGACAGTAATCTGTCCCTGCAGTCTGCCTATGCTATCAATAACAGGTACGGCTACCAGATTATATTTCTCTATCAGTTGTACCACTTCATCAATAGGAGTATCTACTTTTGTGGTTATAAGGTCTTCATCCATCACGTATTTTACTTTTGATACAGATGGATTTGTTATCATCTTCTTTAAAGGAAATACGCCTTTAAGCCTGTTTTCATTATCAACTACATATACGTTGTAAATTTCGTCCATGTCCTCTGCTTGAAGTCTCATTTCTGTAAGACACTCAGGCATACTCATGTTCTCATTTACAACCACCATTTCGGTACCCATCATACCGCCGGCTGTGTTTTCGTCGTATTGCATCAGGTCAACAATGTCGCTGGCCTGTTCGATATCTTCAATATGAGATAGGACCTCTTCCTGCTTATCTTCGTCCATCTCCTGGATTATATCAACCGCATCGTCGGTGTCCATATAATCAATGAACTTCTTGGCAATGGTTTCAGATGGAAGGACCTCGAGCAACTCCTTACGTGCATCTTCGTCCGTTTCAATAAGAACGTCCGCAGCTGTTTCGTTGTCAAGTTGGCGATATACGAATCGGGCTTCGTCTATATCCAGTTCGTCGCACAGTTCTGCAATATCTGCAGGGTGCATTTCAGAAAGAATGGCTTTAAGTTGTACTGCGTCTTCTTTCTCAATCAATTCTAATATATTATCCAGAAAGATCTTTTCCATAGTTTTGCTCCTGAATATTCCAACGTCAGTTGGAGTTGTTACATCTTATTACTTTCTCTTGGCCTTCTCAATCAGATTTGTCAGATTGATAAAGTCTTCAACCGAGAGTTGCTCCGGTCTTTTGTCCAGGTATTGGCATTCCGGTAGAGGAACGTCTTTTTCAACTACCTGTTTAAGAGAATTTCTAAGCATTTTTCGTCGCCAACCAAATGTTGCCTTTACTATTTTCTTGAATAGCACAGGGTTACAACCCAAATCTTCTCTTGAATTCTTGGTAAGGCGTATTACTGCGCTCTTAACCTTTGGAGGTGGGTCAAAAACATTTTCATTTACAGTAAATAGATATTCAGTATCGTACCATGCTTGTATGAGTACGCTTAATATGCCATAAGATTTATTACCCGGACCGGAACAGATGCGTTGAGCAACTTCTCTTTGCACCATTCCTGTGCAGCAAGGAATAATATCCATATTGTCAAGCATCTTAAAGAAGATTTGACTGGAAATATTGTATGGGTAATTGCCTGTAAGTACAAACTCCTTGCCTTCAAATAGGTTTCTTAAATCTAATTTAAGGAAATCACCTTCTATAATATCTAATGTGGGGTAGTGGTCCTTAAGATATACAACAGATTCGCTGTCTAATTCAACCACTTTAAGAACTCGGTCTTTGGGTATAAGGTATTGTGTTAGGACACCCATGCCCGGACCTATCTCCAATACAGGTATGCCGGCGCGTGCATCAACAGTGTCGGCTATTGCTTGAGCGATTTTCAAATCCCTCAAGAAGTGCTGGCCTAAGCCTTTTTTTGGTTTTACTGTCTGCATCAACGTCGTCCATATAGAGATAATTAAGTTTGTAATGAAGCAAAATTATTCAACTGCCGCATTTTATTGCGGAATATCATTAACTTTGCATTATCTGCTTGCACTCAACGCTAGCGGGTGCAAAAGTAAGTAAAAAGTCTTAAAAATAGTATTCATTATAGATGAAAAAGTTTCTTTCAAATGCAATAAAAGTGTTGTTGCCTCTGCTTATTTCTGCGGTAGTATTGGCTTACACATACAGAGATTATGATTTTTCTAAATTGTGGACAGATGTTGCCAGATTGGATTTGTGGTGGATATTCTTTGCTGTTGTCTTTAGTTGGTTAAGCCCTATGTTTAGAGGCTTGCGATGGAATCTGATATTGTCTCCATTGGGTTATAATGTGCCACAGCGCGATACTACGCTTACTGTTTTTACAGGATATGCTGCAAATATAATAATTCCCCGTTTTGGCGAAATTTCACGTTGCGCAATACTTGATAGGTATAATTCTGTGCCATTTAGTAAAGGTTTGGGCACTCTGTTGGCAGAAAGATTTGTAGATATGATATTGCTGTTACTTATTGCATTGATAACGGTATTATGGCAAATGCCCAGATTTATAGATCTTTTCTCGGGTGAATATAAACTTCCGGCTACGGCAGCCGAAGGTAGCAGTTCTCCTGCTTTTGTGATTCCGGATATTTGTTATTGGATATTGGGTGCTATAGCGTTGGTCGCTTTAATTTGGTGGATTGTTAAGTGTAAACCTATGCAGATGCTGAAAAACTTTGTCTCTGGGCTTTGGGTAGGATTTATGTCGCTTAAGCAGGTTAAGAATCTACCACTATTTTTAGCTTATTCGCTCGGTATCTGGGTATGTTATTATCTGGAAATGTATCTGGCGTTCTTCAGCTTGGAATCAACAGCGGCAGTTGGGGCTATAGCAGGACTTGTATGTTTTGTGGCAAGTAGCTTTGCTGTTTTGGTTCCAACGCCAAATGGTGCAGGTCCATGGCATTGGGTTGTTATAACAATGTTATTTATATATGGTGTACCTATAGACGACGCCCGTCCGTTAGCGTTGGTATTACACACAGCACAAACTGCGGCTTATCTTTTAGGTGGCTTTGTGTCGTGGATTGTGTTACATCTTGTTCATAGAGAGAAAAACAGTTAAAAAATTATGATAACTGAATAGTTTAGTATATTTTTGCTGAACAGGAGTGAAGAATCACTAATTAATCAACTTATAAAATTAATAATTATGAAAAAAATTAAAACAATGGCTATCGCAACTGTTTTGTGCGGTACAGTCCTTTTCTCATCATGTATGGGTTCATTTAACTTGACAAAGAGTGTTTATCAGTTCAATGAAACTATTTCAGGAAATAAATTTGTAAATAATGTAATCTTCTGGCTTTGTGGTCATGTTGTTTATGGTTTGACAATGACTCTGGACGTTGTTGTATTCAATACAATAGAATTCTGGACAGGATCAAATCCTGTAGCTGCTGGCGAAACTAAGACCATTAAAGGTGAAAATGGTGAATATCTTGTAAAATCAACAGAGAATGGTTACCAGATTATGCAGGGTGAAGAATCAATGGAATTGGTTTACAATCAGGAGAATAACAGCTGGAATGCAGTTGTAGAAGGTAATGCAACAGAACTTCTTCGTTTCAACGAAAACGGTACAGTTACTCTTGCAAATGGTAAAACTGTAACAATGGATGCTGTAGGTATGATGGCTGCACGTCAGTCAATGAACAGCAGTTCTTTGGCTTTGCGTTAATGGAACATCCTGAAAATAGTAAAGAATATAAAGGATTGACGGTCAATAAGGGGATTGAACAGCCTTCGATCGTCAATCCTTATTTTAAAGGACGTCGCCCTGTTCGTCGTCAACAACTAACAGCATCTCAGTATGTTGAAGGAATTGTTAAGGGTGATGTAACTATACTAAGTCAGGCTGTTACTCTGGTAGAAAGTGTATTGCCGGATCATCAAGCTTTGGCTCAAGAGGTAATAGAGAAGTGCCTTCCTTATGCCGGAAACTCAATACGTATAGGTATAAGTGGAGTTCCCGGAGCTGGTAAAAGTACATCTATAGATTCTTTTGGACTGCATGTTCTTAAGGAAGGTGGTAAACTGGCTGTATTGGCTATCGATCCAAGTAGCGAACGCTCCAAAGGAAGTATCCTAGGCGATAAGACTCGAATGGAACGCCTTTCCGTTCATCCCGATGCTTTTGTTCGCCCCAGTCCTTCGGCAGGTTCTTTAGGAGGTGTGGCCCGTAAGACTCGTGAAACAATAGTTCTTTGTGAGGCTGCAGGATTTGATAAGATATTTGTGGAAACTGTAGGAGTAGGACAGAGTGAAACAGCGGTTCACTCTATGGTGGATTTCTTCTTATTGATTCAATTGGCCGGAACCGGCGATGAACTGCAAGGAATCAAACGTGGCATAATGGAGATGGCCGATGGTATAGTAATTAATAAAGCAGATGGCGATAATGCTGAAAAAGCAGAACTTGCCGCTCGTTCATTTAGAAATGCTTTGCATTTGTTTCCTGCACCTGAAAGTGGCTGGACTCCTCAAGTTCTTACATATTCCGGATTTTATGATTTAAGAATCAAGGAGGTTTGGGATATGATATATGACTATATCGCATTTGTTAAGCAGAATGGGTATTTTCAGCATAAGCGTAATGAGCAATCTAAGTATTGGATGTATGAAACAATCAATGAATCATTGAGAAATGATTTTTATCATAATCCTGTAATAGAAAACCTTTTGAAAATTAAGGAGAATCAAATTCAAAATGGTGAAATAACCTCATTTACAGCTGCTAAACATCTACTTGATATATACAAAAATCCTCAAGGATAGCTCCTTGAGGATTTGTTTTCGTCTTCAGCTCAATAATTATTTGATATATTTTCTTCCGTTGATTATATATAATCCTTTTGGTAGGTTATCAATATCGTTAGGATTATCGCTAATCTTTACACCAAGAATAGTGTATATACCATAACTTTTATTATTGTCCGATTCTATGCGTTGAATTCCATTAGGAAGAGGCTCTTCTTTAGGTTCTTCATTTTGTTTGTTGTCCAAATATACCTGATACTCCTCTTCTGTCATGATTGGTATCTCTTGAGGTGTGTCTGCAGAAACTACCAAATATGCTTTGTTTGCAGGCATATATTCGCAATCGGCAGTAATAAAACCAAGTTCGCCATTAGACATTAGACCCAAAACTCGCATTGTAGATTTGTCATTGGCAATACGATTAACGTGATTGTACTCACTGTTGCAATAGTATGTGCCATTTAAGCAATTGTCTGAAATTGGCTTAACAGATGATTCGTGAATATCTAACTTGTTGTCAATTGGCTTGTTCGATTTGCATTCAAATATTATCGGTGTGCCTGCTGCAATATCACCACTCTCTTCTCTTATTATTGCAATATTGTCTCTTACTCCACATATTGTGTAAACTTTTGTATCAACACATGTCGTAGAGAATGGGAAATTAGCATACATTGTAGTGTAATATTTACCATTGTTGCTTATGTCTGCCTTTACACCAAAGTATTTGTCATCATCTTGGTTAATAGGTATTATATGCCACTTTCTGTAGTCACCGGTTCCGTCGTTCATAAAGCCATATTGGGTGCTACTTTTTGAAACGTCAGAAAGATAAACTATTACACCATGGGCTGTGCCCGATGCAAAGTATGTGCCATCCTTATTGTCGCGGATCTTTACGTGGTATCCACCTGTTATATCAAAAGTGCTTGTATTCTGTGCATGAAGATCGTATTCTGCACCATTAACATGTTTGATGTATATTACAGATGCAGGGTCACTGGCAGCCTTTTCAAAATTCTTCCATAATATTATGGCGTTCATATCTACAGAGGTGGTGTTGACATTGACACTGCCTTTGTTGTCTATTACGTAAACATATCTTCCGGTTTTGAAATTTTGTACACGATAGTAACCATCACCGGCAAGCTGTGCAAAGAGATTGTTAGCTATAAATAATATGGTAAGAAACGAGAGTAGAAGTCTTTTCATTCAGTACACCTTATATATATAATATATTTACAACCAAAACTGCACACCCATTGAGAGTGTGCAGTTTTGGTTGTCTTGCTTATTATTTAACAATACAGATACTTACACGATTCAATTCTGCCTTTTCGTATGGCTGTTCTGAATCACCCATAGCAACTGTTGAGATGCGGCTTGCTTCAATACCTAAGTCTTTTAAAGCTTCAGCTACAATTTCTGCACGTCTCTTTGAGAGAGATTCGTTGATAGAGGCATTACCTGTACCTTTATCTGCATATCCGGAAATTGTAACTTTAGCTTCTGCATTAGCCTTCATGTATTCAGCTATTTCGTTTACTTTAACCATTTCAACGTCTGTGATAGCGCTCTTGTTAATGTTAAAGAATACGTCGCGACGCATTTCCTGAACAACTGGTTTGGCTTCTTGTACAGGTTGCGCAGGAACTTCTACAACCTTTTCTATTACACGTTCTACAACATTAGTTGGCTGTTCTACGGGAACTGAACGTTTTGTTGCTTTCTTTCCAAATGCATATTTAACACCTGCTAATGCGTTAAAGTACCAGTCTGTGTTATCGGCTTTCTTTGAATTATACTTGTCACTCAATGTGTTTGCAGAGAGTTCCAATCCAATGCTTAAACGTTCTGCAACATTGAAATCAACCATTGTACCTACACTACCTTTAAGATATGCTTTTGTGCCATCCCAAAGATATGCTAATGGTTCGTAACCTCCCATGTCGTTTGCAGCCATAATATCGCTCTTAGCAGTAGCTGCGGCATCGTTTTTAAATGCGATGTTTGTGCCTAAACCCGCAAATACGTTTACGCTAACCAAACGTTCTGGGTTGAAACCACCAAACAAGTTGGTAAGATCAAGAGTTGCATCCAATGAAGGAGCTACATAGTTCCATTTCCAATTGTAAATTACGTCTGAAACTTCCATGCCGGCTTTACTCTGCCAAGCGTTTACAGAAAGGCGTAAACCAAATAATTCGTTGAACTGATAACCGCCTCCTAATTGACCGTTTAGTGATGTTAACTCTTTGGCTTTTATTTCACCTAAAGTGTATTGTGCGCCTAACTGACCCTGAATATACCAATGTGGGTTGAATTCATATACGGTCTCTGTTGTCTGTGCTGTAGCTGAAAGACATGCTACTGCTGCCAGCGCTGATGTCAATATATTCTTGAATTTCATATTCTTATTCTTTAATTTGTTGTTAACTGTATTATCCTCAATCTTTTATTAATGTTAACTATCTATAGCTTACATTCGATTATTTTACGTAGATGTAGAATTTACGTGTTGATGACCAACCGCTATAGTCAAGAGCTGAATATGTAAGCTCAAGAGTCTTGCCTGAGAAGCTTGATGGAACATTCAACTTGATAGCTTTTGTATTACCATCCAGAACCTGATTGAGATAATCGCCTGTGTTCAACTGGCTAAGTAATGCAGCCTGTTTGCTATCGCTTGCACCGTTTACCTTTGTGAAGGCTACAAATTTCTTATATGCAGGAACTACAATGTCAGCAGTGTATGATGTAGGATAGAGAACTGCGTCCTTACCAGCTGTAATCTGTGATGCACCTGCACCAGAGTTACTCAACTGAGCCAAATCACCATCTTCTGTTTCGTACAACATTGTTACCTGGAGATATGCATTCAAATTGTCAAGTCTTGTGTTGATCTTGTTAGTGAAGTTGTTTACGCGGCTTACGAAAGAATTAACCTTGTCGATAACTGAGTTAACTTTGCCTTCAATACCATTGAACTGATTAACCAAATCATTTACATCACCAAGCTGGCTGTTAATGTCACCAATCATAGTTGACAAATAACTGTTGATTTCGTCTTCAATACTGTCAATCTGACCTTTAAGCTGATCTTCAATCTCTTCTGTTATTTCAGCATTTGCATCGTTAATCTGTTTCTCAATTTCGTCAATAAGAGAATTGATGTCTACTGGGTATGATGTGCCTGCTATATCGACAACTACGTCAATATTGCCTCTATTGATAACAACCTGATTCAATTGAACGTTTACATTGCTATTGATAGCAATAGGATTAAAGTTCAAATTAAAGTTAAGGTTGATGTCATCAATATTGATATGATCAAATGCACTGATCACAGGAAGTTTACCAAAGCTCTGGCCTTTCAGGAAATTGTATGAAAGTGGTTTGAAAGCTGTAGCTGCAATGCTGTAATTTGAATAAACTGCATGTTCACCAAGTGAATCAGTCCACTCTGCATTTACTGCGTATGCATCAAGGAAGTTTGTCATTTGCTTTGCAATAGCAACAGCCAATTCTGTAAAGTCAACCTGCTTTGATTTTGTCTGGAAACTTTCCAGTACATCTTTCAATGAGTTCTTTAAACCGCTTTCTATGTTGATTTTTACAAGGTCAATGCTACCTTTGTCAAGAACTACGTCAGCTTCGTAGAGACCGTTTGCCACACTCTTTGTGTAAGGTGAATAACCAAATGATAATTTCTTGTTAGACTCTCTAAGAGGAGTAACAGATAGGCCGTTTGATTCTTCAACGCTATTTTCAATACCCATAGTCAGACCGGTGAAGTCAGTTTTTGCAGGGTTTACAGTCAGGTAAACTGTTCCGATTGTGTCATTGAAAAGGATACCTGTTGCGTCTATTTCGTTCATGTTGTTAACATTGATGAATGCATCGTAAACATCGGTAGCGTCATATGCATTGTCATTGCTTGGGAACTTAACGTATGAATTTCTTTGACTTTCGCCATAGTAGCCGAACAGAATATTTGACTGCATACCTACAGGAAGTGAGAATGAACCAAAGATTGGGTTTTCAACACCCTGAACAATGATACCTGTTACCATCTTTG
>JAFYMP010000060.1 GCA_017556585.1 Bacteroidaceae bacterium | reverse complement strand
TTAGGACCTATAACACCTACTATACCATTTGGTGGCAATGAGAAATTAAGGTCATCAAACAGAAGTTTTTCACCAAATGCTTTCTTAACACCCTTTGCTTCAATAACCTTATTACCCAAACGAGGACCATTTGGAATAAAGATTTCAAGTTTCTCTTCTCTCTCCTTTACATCTTCATTTATAAGTTTATCGTATGAATTCAAACGAGCCTTACCCTTTGCCTGACGAGCTTTTGGAGCCATACGCACCCATTCAAGTTCTCGTTCCAGAGTCTTTCTGCGCTTGCTTGCCTGTTTCTCTTCCTGGGCAAGTCTTTGAGATTTCTGTTCCAGCCAGCTGGTGTAGTTACCCTTCCATGGAATACCTTCGCCACGGTCCAATTCAAGAATCCAACCTGCTACATTATCCAGGAAGTAACGGTCGTGAGTAACTGCAATTACAGTACCTTCGTACTGCTGCAAATGCTGTTCCAACCACTGAATGCTCTCCGCATCAAGATGGTTGGTAGGTTCGTCCAACAACAGAATATCGGGTTTCTGCAAAAGCAATCTGCACAATGCCACACGGCGACGTTCACCACCGGACAGTACTCCTGTCTTCTGATCTTCCGGCGGACAACGCAGTGCATCCATAGCCTGTTCCAGTTTATTATCTATATTCCAGGCATCTGTTGCATCAATAATATCCTGAAGCTCAGCCTGACGCGCCATCAAAGCATCCATCTTATCCTGATCTTCATAATATTCGGGCAGTTCAAACTTGTGGTTCACCTCATCGTATTCGGCCAGTGCATCGTAAACCTGCTGCACGCCCTCCATAACCACCTCTTTTACTGTCTTTTCAGGATCCAGCTGAGGTTCCTGAGGCAGATAGCCCACACTGTAACCGGGTGAAAATACCACCTGTCCCTGATAGCTCTGCTCCAAACCGGCAATAATCTTCATCAAGGTAGATTTACCCGAACCGTTCAAACCTATAATACCTATCTTAGCACCATAAAAGAATGAGAGATAGATATCTTTCAAAACCTGCTTGTTGTTTTGGTAAGCCTTACTAACGCCTACCATTGAGAAAATAATTTTCTTATCGTCTGTATATTGTGCCATAATCGCTTAAAATAGGATACGAAGATAGTAAAAAAAAGCGATAATCTCCAATAGTTTTTCTACCTTTGAACTCTCAAAACAAAACTTATGGACGATTCACTATTTTACAATATGTTTGAAAGCAGGATGGAACAGGACCTGCTAAAGATTTGTCGTAATCACGGTATGTTAGAGAACCATCTGTTGCAAAGCGATGACATAAACGACAAATGGAACAGCTATGCTCCGGAATATATGGCACAATCTGTAAAAGAGATAGCAGACTACCCTACCGTAGCTATAGCCTGGGCTGCATACATAGGTATGGCAGTAGCCTGCTGGTGGAATAGAGATTGGGATAAGTTGAAAGACCAGCCCTACTCTGTTTTGCAGGGAGAACGTGGTTTTGACGATATGGACGAACATATAGTTCGCGATATTCTGGGACTACAGTTAGAGGGCGCAGAAGCCAAAAAGATAGAGAATGTGATTCACAGCTGTGCAGAGCATGCACTTGGACTTATTAGACGTGAAGGCATAGAGCCACAAAGCAAAAAAGCATTTTACGTTTATGCAAGAACAGAACAGGTAATGTTCAAGATAGGTGCAGCAATAGAGTTACACAGATTAGGCTACGAATACACCAGATTAGACCAAAAAGATTGTTAACTGTTTATGGAATTCACCACCATATTTGATTTTATAGGCACATTCGCCTTTGCTATAAGCGGTGTCAGACTGGCTGCACGTAAGAATTTTGACCTCTTTGGAGCTTACGTTGTAGGTTTTGTTACCGCAGTAGGTGGTGGAACTCTGCGCGATTTAATGTTGGGCACCACCCCATTCTGGATGACCACTCCATATTATGTTATAATTACCGGTGTAGCACTGCTAACAGTTATTGTTCTAAAAAAATGGCTGGTTCGTTTTGACAGCACCTTCTTTATATTCGATGCCATAGGTTTAGGATTCTTTACCGTTGTTGGTTTGGAAAAGAGCATGGCAGCCGATTTTCCCATGTGGATAAACATAATCATGGGTTGTATAACAGGTGCAACAGGTGGTATAATAAGAGATATTCTTCTTAACGAAGTACCTCTTATTTTCAGAAAAGACATCTATGCTTTGGCTTGTGCAGGAGGTGGCATAGTATATTGTATATGTCACAAATACGGAATGCCAAATGTTGCCACACAAGTTATTGCAGCAGCATCGGTTATATTAATAAGGATAGTGGCTGTACACTATGGAATAAGCCTGCCGTCATTATCGCCCGACCAAGACGACTCACTTCATAGTAACTCTTGAAGAATCTTTTAAAACAGGATCGCAAGTTAAATCCACACCCAGCTTACGGAATATCTTTCTATCCACTTCGCTCAGCATAACAGTGGAATGAACCTAACATCCTCTAAGTTCAGGAAGTTTATCCAGCGCCTTTTTACAGTTTTCATCGGAACGACTCAACATAGAGAGTGCTACCAGAACTTCGTCTGTATGAAGACGTGGATTCTTACCATGCAGTATCTCTAATTTGGTCTTTTGGATAGGCTCAATCATATCTTGTGAAATAAGTTTCACCTTATGATCTATACCTGCCAGATGTTTAATTGCGTTCAATATAAGGGCAGCACTTGGACCTAAAAGCGGACTGGTTTCTGCTGTAATGATAGTACCATCAGCCAGTTCTATGGCAGAAGAGTGTACCCCTGACCTGTCTTTTCTCTCTTTTGCTGCAACAGTAACTTTTCTAAAATCGGTAGAGATTTTTACCTGCTTCATCAACAAAGCAATCTTATTCACTTCGTTGTCGTTACAATCTCCTTTCGCCAATTTCCCCAAAGCAGCATAATAGCGTCTTATTATTTCGTCTTTGGCGGCATTCATACAGACCTCTTCGTCCGACATACAAAAGCCCACCATATTAACGCCCATATCTGTTGGCGATTTATATGGATTTTCGCCATAGATACCTTCAAACAGTGCATTCAGCACAGGGAATATCTCTATATCGCGATTGTAGTTTACAGCAGTCTTGCCGTATGCCTCCAGATGGAACGGATCTATCATATTCACATCGTTAAGATCGGCTGTAGCAGCTTCGTAAGCCACATTTACCGGATGTTTCAGTGACAGATTCCAGATAGGGAAAGTTTCAAATTTTGCATAACCTGCCTTTATTCCACGCTTATGTTCATGATACAGCTGGCTTAAACATACAGCCATCTTGCCACTGCCTGGCCCTGGTGCTGTTACGATAACCAGCGGACGGGTTGTCTCCACATAATCATTTTTACCGAAACCATCTTCTGAATCAATCAGAGCCACATTTGTAGGATAGCCCTCTATGGTATGATGACAATATGATTTTATGCCCAGACGTCTTAATTTTTCACGAAAAGCCTCCGCGCTTGACTGTCCGTTATAGTGGGTAATTACAACCGAACTTACCAACAGGCCTCTGTCTTCAAACTCCTGACGCAGACGTATTACATCCATATCGTATGTAATGCCCAAATCTCCACGGATTTTATTCTTCTCTATATCTCTGGCGCTTATCACCATAACTATTTCGGCATATTCGCTCAGCTGCATAAGCATACGCAACTTACTGTCAGGCTGAAAACCTGGCAATACACGACTGGCGTGATTATCGTCAAAAAGCTTACCTCCAAATTCCAGATAAAGCTTATCGCCAAACTGAGCTATTCTCTGCTTGATATGCTCTGACTGAATTGTCAGATACTTGAGATTGTCGAAACCTATTTTATTCATACCCGTAATATCGTAACGGGTTACAAATTTAGCAAAATTTTCAGTAATTATAATCGCGCAACCTTTTTTCTACAAACTCTGCAAAAAAAAATAATAGCTCCGAATATTACAATCGGAGCTATCAGATATAATCACTTCAGGAATTACTTCCACTTGTAGTTAGTTCTCCACAAATTAGGCAGGAATTCATAGTAGAGAAGATGACGCCATGTTACCAAATCGTGTGCGCCACCGCCACCTACATAGAACTGATGTTCAACACCCATCTCTTCCAGAGTTTCGTGCAGACGTTCATGACGTGCCATAAAACCAGTTTCGTATGTACCACCACCTATAAACATATAATCTATCTTATCGTTTATATCAGGATCGTTCAGAGCAGGAGTTTCAGAAACCTCTATAGCCGATGAAAGCAGACCCATAGAACCAAACACATCAAGATTACGCAAAGCCACATACTGTGACATTCTGCCACCCATTGAAAGACCGCTCAATGCACGTGCGTGCTTATCCTTAATAACACTGTATTTTGATTCTACATACGGAATAACGCACTCTATAAGTTCTCTTTCCACCAATGGGAATGCCAATTCAGTATGCTGTGGATGGCTACGTGTAACCATCTGATCGTTAGGGAATACCACGATCATCTCTTTAGCCTTACCTTCTGCAATAACATTATCCAGTATAAAGTTAGCACGACCATGCATAACCCAGGTTTCTGTCAAATCGCCCGATCCGCCCATCAGATAGAGAACAGGATATTTTTTCTTTGGGTTGTAGTTTGCAGGGGTATAAACCATCATATCTCTCAACGCATTTGTAACAGATGAATAGTAGTAATGAGTAGTTATACTTCCGTGTGGAACTTCCGGTTTTGGATCGTACCAGGTTGGTTCATCACCGTGAACAAACAGAATGCTGAATGATGGCATTGCAGCGTGACCTGTAAAGGTGTTATTCGGGTCAATGTTCTGAACACCGTCTATTATAAAGTAGTAGAAATAGATTTCAGGTTTAAGCGGACCTATAGTGAGTTCCCACAAACCGTTCTCTTTCTTTTCAAATGGCACACGACGTCTTGAATCGTTACCCACAAACATAGAACCGGTAAGTAATACCTCTTGTGCTTTAGGAGCATTTATTCTAAAGGTAACAGTATTGTCATCATGTACCTCCGGAGAGATTACGCTGGTACTATACGGTCTTATATTCTCCGTGTTACGCTGAGGATCAAACTGAATATTCACATGCGACTGTTGCGCAAATAGTGGCAATGCCATAGCAGCCAAAACTGCAAAAAGTATCTTCTTCATATTATTAAAACAGTTAATTTTTCGTAAAGATAGAACTAATTTTCTTACAAAAAGTATTTTAGCCCAAACTTCTGATAAAAAAACCATATTTCAACAATACAGACAGCCCGAACAAATCACTCTGTTCGGGCCGTACTATACTATTTTAAAAATCAGTTATTCACTAAATCTTTGAATGCTTCACCAAAGATAAGATAGCTGGTGTTACCACCTATAGTACCTTCGTTCTGTCCCCATAGGAATGGCCAATCATCATAGTTTTCAAAGTGGTCAGGCTGACGGAACAACAAACCCGGAGCTACGTTACCCGGAATAAATGAGAAGTCTGCACGGTTATTTCCGTAGAACACCTCTTTAGGACGTGTAGCACCTACTGCAGCCACAAATGAATAGTTATGATATGGATGACAACCAAACAACCAACCTGCAGCCTTATAAGCAAAGCTCTTATCAACTATATCAGGGAAGTATTTGTTTGCAAAACATACGGTTGTACCAAAACTGGTAATACTACCGCCACCAGCCCAGTTACCCAAACCGATAGGCAGACCATAAGGGTTGTTTTCATCCAGACTTACAATATACTCCTTATACTTTTCTACGTATGGACGGAGTTTCTCTTTGTATGCAGCATCCATATATGGAATAGCATCCATAGCTGTATTGATATTGGAATTCACATTTCTATCAAGCACATTCCAGATCTGGCTTTCAAACTGTTCCAGGTACTGTTTTTCTCCTGTAGCCACATAAAGTTGCAGGTTTGTAGCTACATTACCACCTCCGTTGTTACGGTTACGACCGTTCTGACGAGCAGCATTTATTTCATCTGCTTCCTTCATCAATCTCTTTGACTGTTTCAGAGCGCGATCTGCCAAATCGTCGTTATAGCCACGCAGAGCACGGCTGGCAGCGGCAAACATTGTTGCAGCACGCTGGTCAAGGCCCACATTTCTGCTGGTGAAAGCCCACATATCATCAGGTGTACCACTACGTTTACCATCGGCAGAAACCTGATATGGTTTCAATGATGGATCGTAGATAAGACCATCTGTAATAGCAGAAGCATCGCCTAAGTGATGATAGTTATCAAGTACAGAATTTGACAATGTCTGTGCCATGTGACCTATCTGTTCTGCCTGAGCAACCAGATTCAAAGTACCATGTTCAATATACTGCAAAATATCAGGAGTTCCGTCCGGACGGTGCAAATCCACATAGCGCTGTGCCTGGCTGACAAATGTTTCGTCACGCATAGGTTTAAACAGTTCCCAGGCGGTAACAAAATTCTGAACAACACCAATATTTGAACCTGTTTCAATATCAAAGTCACCGGCATCAAAGAATCCGCCTACATTCAGGCCAGGGATATGCTCCAGCGCCTTGTATTTGGTATCTGTTGTTGCGCCCTGCGAGTGCAGATCAAAATGGTCTGTGCTAGGTGGAGCCTGCAAATAACCCTCTTTGAATGGTTCACCGTGCCATACTCTGTAAGCTTCGTTCACTGCCATGTGGTTCATGTGAATAGGAATCCATACATCGCTTGTAGCATAGGTAATCTTATCGTAAACATCATCGTTAATGATGAAGTTGTTTGTTACATAATCACCATATTTAATAAAGTACACACCCGGCTGCTGAACCTCTGTAAAGTCGAACTTAATATAGTGATATTTGTAATAGTCACCCCATGCATCTGTCTTTCCTGTAAACACCTCTTTTGTAGAGCCATCATCGTTCACCTTCATAATAGATGCTTTTGCCAATGGTTTATCCTGCTTGTCAAGTTCTATAACTGCAATTTTAGGTTGTGAAGGCACGTAACCCATCTGAGAGAAACCGATATTTGGTTCGCGAATCCAGTTTTCTATTGCATTTGGTTCTACTATCCAGGACATCACCTTACCTGTTTTGCCCGATGGAAGTACGCTACGCAATACAAACCAACCGTTCTGTGCCAACATACGACCATCGTAAAGCATCATATCGGTATCGGCCGATGTTATCTTTATCATTCGTGATGGTTCGTCTGGAGCAATAAGTATGCTTCTACCTGTTTCTAACGGCATAGGATCTATGAATCTGTCAGTTCCGCGGTCATCGTATGTTTTGTAACCTTTGTACTGCTTAACTTTTTCGCTGTTTGGTCTGGTTACAGTGTTACTTACTGCATAACGTGGGAATCTGCTTGGACGTCCATCCATTATGAATGCTTTGCCCCAATACTGTGATGGCAAGAATTCAATGTTAAAGCCTGCATCACCTTCAAGTTCTGCCGGTATAGGTTCGTCTAAATAGACTGCTATTTCTACGGCTTTTCCCTGCGCTGTTACCACTACGCGAGAATCGAAATCGTAATCGTTGTAACGTAATGCTACTTCAATTGATTTCTCTTCTTTGTTTACTGTTCTTGATGGAGATTGAGGAACCAAGTCCCACTGCTCCGGAGTGTTTGACAATCTTACAGCACCGCCCTGTACTGTTCTTACTCCGTGATGAATAATCTCTATTCCGGAATTCTTTTCATCATTGAATCCTCCGGAAAAGGTATTGCTGTAAACCAGCACGTTAACACCTTGTCTTTCAAAGTACTCAAGATCATTGAGCACCAAATCCTGGTTGGCATTATTTACGTTTCCGCCACAAGCGGCTAACAATAATGAACCTAATGCTAAAAACGATGTTTTTCTCATTGTTAGTTAATATTTTTAATTTTGATTAGTATTTAACTTTCGTGTCAGTTTACAAAACTAATACAATTATTCCGTTCTGCAAACGTATTTTCTTTTTTTTGTTTATAGTGGAACTGAGGGACGTAGCTGCTTTGTTCGTAGTAATAGGGCTATATTTGTTTCGGTTCCGCCAAAACAAGTTTTGGCTACTTCCCCCCTCGTAGTCTCTTACGTTCCTACGAGGTACCCGCTCACGAGCCGCGGGCGGCTACGCCTCACAAATATACCCTATTACTACTCTGTTGTTTGAGGCTATTCCGCTCCTCACAGATAGTCCCTCAGCTTCCACTATTCACTTGGGCAGGGTGGCTATGCCAGCAAACTTACCCTATTATTACGAAGCAAGTGTTTTTTTTACTAAATTTCCAACCTTTTTGGACATGATTACGTCTAATGTATGAAACCACCTAAAAGCGCGCAACATGGTGGTAGAGTATTAACAAAAAAAGTTTAACCAAAAACAACAATAAAATTATGGATCAGATGAGTGTTTATACCCTTGACACGGTTTTTAATTCCTTAGTTACAGTACTTGTACCTATATGTGTATGCGTAGTTCTACCTGTAACAATAGTATGGATAGTGATGAAAGCAAAAAAGAATGAAGTCAACAGAAAATCGGAGATTCTGCTTAAAGCAATAGAATCCGGAGTAGCTATTGACACCAACCTGTTCAAGACAGAGCAGAGACACATCAGCACTAAAGAACGTCTTTTAAAACGTCTTACAGGAGCTTGCGTAACAACATTTATTGGCATTGCAATCATTATAAGCAGTTGTATTACGTGGAGCAGATATGGAGAAAATATTCACGCTGACAATATACAGTTCCCTCTTTTAGCAGGATGCACATTATTGGCCGTTGGCATAGCTCTTTTCATTGTATTTTTTACAGGAAAGAAGATGCTTGCAAAAGAGATTGAAGCAGAAGAACAAGGTTTAGAACAAAAATAATACACACAGTAAAGTCTGATGTCACCGGAACGCTTCATAGAAAATGTAAAAGCTGAGCAGGAATCACTGAGAAGATTTCTGCTGGCTTTATGTAACGGCAATGCTTCCGATGCCGATGATTTGGCACAAGAAGCTTTGGTACGTGCATACGTAGCATCCGGATCATTTTTAGGACTTTCCAAATTCAGCACCTGGCTTTTAAGAATAGCCTATAACTGCTACATAGATTATCATCGGAAATCAGAAATAAACACTGTTTCGGTAGATAACTGTCAAGCCACATCTGCAATATCGGAAGATTACGCAGACCAATCATTTCGGTTTCAACAGTTATATTATGCATTAGAAAAACTGGACGAAAAAGAAAAAGCAGTTATCGTTCTGCACTATTTTGAAGATAAGAGCATTAAAGAGATAGCATCCATTCTGCAAATTGCATCGGGAACAGTAAAATATTACCTTTCAACCGGACGTAATCACCTTAAAGAGTTACTACAATGAACAGAGACATAGAATCATATTTAAGAGACAACAAGCCTCAGGTTAAGGAGAACCCTACTTTCTTACTCCAGGTTAAGCAGAAAATGCGTAGTGTTGATGGCATAAAGGCAGAAGTAGATAGACAAAGACGATACGGGCGTACCACCATT
>JAFYMP010000059.1 GCA_017556585.1 Bacteroidaceae bacterium | reverse complement strand
GATTTCCATCTTTTACCATCCCAACAGAACAATTCGTATTCACAGCCCGGACAGATGTCGTTATCATCGCTTCTGGGCGATATGCTTACGGCACTTATCCTTACGGCCCGTTTCATATCCATTCCCACCCAGTTACCATCCGGCTGTTCTGTCTCAAAGTTAGAGAGCAGGTTATCATCAAAAGCAGAGGCTATGGCATCGGCTTTTGCCGAATCGCAGGCTATGGGTGTACCTGTAATGCTACTGCCCGTCTCATCAAAGAACTTCAGTTCCGCTATACTGCCGTATGTGCCACCGGCAGAGAGATAACGCCAGTAACGGTACGGCTTATCTGCTTGCAGTGGTATTTTGTATGGTATGGCAGTGGTGTCTATGGTGAAGAGTGTTACGGCATCACTGAAATCAGAACGGTTTGCACACTGTATCTCTGCACCAAGAATACGTCTTCTCATATCCACCACATTGTAAGATTCATAGTACTTACGGCGTAGTTCCATGCTTACTGTTTCTATCTTAACTTCTTTATCTGTCTTTTCTTCTTCTCTTTCTGTTTCTATGTTCTCTGCTATATCCACATATTCTACCCTGCCGTCTTTATGCAGCAGGAAGGGACGGCTTATTGGCACAAGCGCTGTACCGTCATACCCCAATGCCATATACAGCATATTACGCCCCATCTTCTTAAAACATGCCTTTCCCCATTTCATACGTCCAAAATCCAGTATGTTCCATTGCGGACCCGAAGCAGTGTATGATGCCATGGCAATATACACATAGCGGTCTTTTATCTTAACATCATTAAGTACATCTATCTTAATATCTGAAGTGCGGTAATAGAGATCTGTCACATCCTTTCTGCATATATCAAAGTGATGAACATATTTTGCGGTGTTGCGGTACTTTACCACCTCTCTGTTCATGGTATATGTGGAGCGCCATATCTTTGGAACACGTTCGTAAGGGTAGAAGCCCATTCCCGCACCTACTATGAGTGAGTTCATGGTGGGTGTCAGAACCCCGTTGTCCGATACGAATGCATACCAGCTGTGTCCATCACTGTTACGTCCCCATGACGGTACTTTGTCTATCACTGCCGGCATACCCATGCTGCGAAAGACGGCAGTACCCATGGTCACATACTCCAGACAACTGCCAAAGGTCATGCGTTTCCATGTCTCTGCACTGCGCAGTGGAATAGCCCCGCGGTCTTCCCATATAACACGCAGGCCTATGTCGGACTGTTTGGCATGTATCTCACTGCGTACTATCTCCATGGCACCATACAGACTGTGGCCCTGTACATCATGGCAGGGAACTTTACTCAAACTGTCTGAATAGTATGCAGACAGATCGCTGCGCCAGTCATCAAAGCTCTGCAGTTCGGTTACTTTGTATGGAAGTATCTTCTCTTTGAACTCATCAAAGGTGATATGACGTGTCCATGGGCGGGTGCGCCATGTTTCAAAAGCATGGTCTATGTTACGTATCAGGTATGACGCGGTGATTATCTCTACATCCGATACCACGTTACGTCCTATGCCTGCATACTGCGTATCGCTTATCTGTCGCAGTGTATCACGTTGCCAGTCCGGGCTTGGCCCTGTGCCTAAAATCTCAAGGGCGGTGCGGTAGTAGCTGTTTATAACGGATGTATCGGCGTATGAATAGTGTGCAGGCATGTTGGCTATAAGGTAACGTGCTGCAGCCAGCTTCTCTTGGTCGGGGTCAGCGGTGCGGTAGTGTTTTAGTACGCTCTTTAGCTCACTGCGGTTACTGCCTGCTGCCTTAAGGGCATAGTGTATCTGTATGCTTTCTGTGTTACAGCTGCAAAGAAGAGTGAGTATGAAAACTGTCACTGCTAAGAGAACACAGTGAGAACAGCTATGATGATGATTATAATTACGATAATGATTATTATGATGTGTCTTCTGTTTCATAGTCTTACTTTTTTAAATAGTTTAAAGGTTGGTTGCGCCATTTGTCCAAATGTACAGAACGAACGGTATCCATGGATACATACTCTACCCTGCCGTCTTTATGCAGAATGAAGGGCGATACCAAAGGCGTAAGCCCTGTTCCATCATATCCGTAGATATTGTAAAGCACTTCGCGTCCCATATCTGAGAAACAGGCTTTGCCACCTCTTAACTTACCAAAATCCACTATCTTCCAGTCGTGTTCTATAACTTTGTCTTCAGGGCTGATGGTGTAACTGTTCTCTTCCTGAGTAAGAGAAGAGGCTATATACACATATCGGTCTTTCAGTTTTTTTCTCTCTTTATGCGGTATGGATATCTTGATGTCGGATGTTCTGAAATAGTTTGCTGTAACATCTTTTACTCCCAAATCAAAGGGATAGATATACTTTGCTCTCTTCTTATACAGGTAACGCTCTTTGTCTATGGCATAGCTTATGCGAAAGACTTTGGGTCCGCGTTCGTAGGGAAAGAAACCGTTTCCTATAGAGGTGGAGAGGTCCCATTCCGATGGTTGTTCGTCGCCACGATCCATGAGTACGGTGAACCAGCGTGTGGCTGCTGTGTGGCGGGGGCCTACGGGTGTTTCGTCTATAACGGTGGGGATGCCCATACAGCGAAAGGCAAGTGTACCCAAAAGGGCGTAGTCAGGTATGTTGCCAAAGGTCTGGCGGTGCAGCAGCTTATCACTTAAAAGAGGAAGACCGCCGGGGGTATATAACCCGTAGCGGTTTACCTTACTTTGTACTTCGGAGCGTATCATATCGGCTATGCCGGTGGTGGTGTTACACTCTACATCGTTT
>JAFYMP010000058.1 GCA_017556585.1 Bacteroidaceae bacterium | reverse complement strand
GCGGTATTGATTCCGGTGTAAGTATGTCTTATTGCTCAAGTCAATATGTTCAACTTAATTGTGGTAGCGTAAGTATTGATAAGTATGTAGGTTCTTTCTTAGACTATTCACCTTATACTAAGATAAGTATTTATTTACCTTATATCGGCATACATGAACTTTCTGCAGATGACCTTATGGGTGATAGTGTTCAGGTTGTTTATAATATTGATGTTTTATCAGGTGCTTGCGGTTGTTTCATAAAATCTTCAAGTAAAGGTGTTCTTTATTCCTTTAATGGATCCTGTATATCTAACATACCGCTTACATCTATTAACTTTAGTTCTGCTATTCAAAATGCAGTATCAGCAGTTTGTTCTGGTGCTGCAGTAATCGCAGGTATTTCAACCGGTGCAGCTCCTATAACTGCTATGGGTGCTGCAGGCCTTCTTAATTCAGCTTGTAATACTGCGATCAATAGTAAACCTACCGTGCAGAGATCAGGCAGCTTAGGCGGTTCTGCAGGTGTGCTTTCAGTACAAAAACCTTATATCATTATTGAACGTCCTGATTTTTCAGTGCCTTATAATTTTAATCATTATGTAGGCCAGGCTTCAAATATTACTTCTACTTTAGGCAGTCTTACAGGTTTTACTATTTGTGAATATGTTCATATTGAAGGTGTACCTGCTACAGAAGAAGAGATCAGAGAAATAGAACAATTACTGAAAGAAGGTGTTTACTTATGAAATTAAAACTTTATAAGAACTTATCCGAGAAAAACCACCTGGATAAAAATATTACTCAATTAGGTAGTGACATAACAGGTACTTTACGTGATGATTGTTCGGTTATTAATCCTGTAATTGCTATTGAAGCTATTACAGGCTTTGATATTAAAGTATGTAATTATGCTTATATTGAAGAATTCGGAAGATTCTACTTTATTAATAACATTACATGTAAAGGGCAATTATATGAACTTAATATGCACGTAGATGTTCTTACTACTCATAAAAACGGTATTAGAGCTAATAAAGCAGTAGTTGCAAGGCAGGAACATTCTTATAATCTGTATTTACAGGACGGTGTATTTAAAACGTATGCAAAACCGCATATCGAGATCAAACAATTTCCTACAGGTTTTACAGATTTCAATTTTATATTCAGTGTAGCAGGTTAAAGGGGGTTTATCATGTTAGTAGTAGATGAAAACAATAATATCAAGTTAACACGTGGTGATACCGCAATACTTACATTATCGGTAAAGCGTAATGGTTCTGATTATGACTTTTCAAGTGACCTGGTGCAGTTTACCGTTAAGCGTAATACTGTTACTGAAGATATAGTAATTCAGAAAACCTTTTCCGGTACTTCTATTACTATCGATCCTTCAGATACAAAGAACCTTCAGTATAACGATATGAAGTATGATGTGCAGATAATCAATAACAGTAATGAAGTCTATACTGTTATTACACCTCATGATTTTATTCTTACAGAGGAGGTAAACTTTAATGTCACAAGAACTTAATGGTACATTAACTAATTCTGCTAACTTAGTAGGTACTTTCGGCACAAGTGGCGGTGGCGGTACCAATAACTATAATGACCTTACTAATAAGCCGCAGATAAACGGTGTAGAGCTTCAAGGCAATAAGACTACAGTTAATCTTAATATCTCTTATAATGACATAGGTAATAAGCCTACGATCAATGGTGTAATGCTTCAGGGAAATAAGACTACATCTAATCTTAATATCTCTTATAACGACCTTAAAAACAAGCCTACATTAGCTGCAGTAGCTACAAGCGGTAGTTATAATGATCTTACTAATACACCTACTATTCCTGCAGCACAAGTTAATAGTGATTGGAATTCTACAAGCGGTGTTAGTGAAATCTTGAATAAACCTTCTTTAGCTGCAGTAGCTACAAGTGGTGATTATGATGATCTTACGAATAAGCCTACAATTCCTGCAGCACAAGTTAATAGTGATTGGAATAGTGCAAGTGGTGTTAGTGAAATCTTGAATAAACCTTCTTTAGCTGCAGTTGCTACAAGCGGTAGTTATAGTGACCTTTCAGGAACACCTACAATACCGGTTAATTCTGATTTTGCATTAAGTGGCCTCTCCGATACCGACATAACCACACCTACGGCGAATCAGGTGCTTGCTTATAATGGGAATGATTGGGTGAATAGTGATGCTTTAGACGATAAGCAAGACAAAGCGATTTTGTCTATCAAAAAGACATTCGCAAATACTTACACTTTGCAAACTTGCATTGGTGCTTTGATAACCGAGTTTGGTGCTAACACTATGGCATTTGGCTTTGTATTAACTGGTAGTGGTTGGTATGAGGGTATGATGTCATTTTACGACAATAATCAAGGTGGCGGTTTTGTAGTTATGAACGGCGGAACTCCGAGATTGTGGGCGATTAGTTATCAAAATGGTACTGTTAGCGTTACAGAAAAGTAATTCGGTATAAGAAGAATTGTACCGAATTAGAATGTATAATAAAGAAAAAGGGGGTATTTACCTATGGACTTTAATACGATCATAACAGCTATAGGTACTGTAGGTTTTCCGATAGTAGCTTGTATTGCTATGGGTTGGTTTTTCGCTAAAGTAAATGATAACTACAGGAATGATATCAAGGAAATTAATGCAACTCATAAAGAAGAAGTAAAAGCTATGACAGACGCTATTAACGCTAATACGCTTGTTATTCAGAAACTATGTGATTCCTTAGACGATATTACGAAAGGAGAAAAGTCATGAACGAGATCAAATACCGTGACGTAGTTAATACTGCTTTAGCTGAAGTAGGTTATCAAGGCGAAAGCAAGAATAGTAAATATACTAAGTATCTTGATTCTATTAATTGGTATAACTATAAGAAAGCCGGTGCTTGTACCTGGTGTGCTATCTTCTATGATTACTGCGTAGCAGTCAACAAGGGTACTTTATCAGATGAACAGGCAAGGCAGATAGTTTGTGAACCTGCAGATCATTCAAGTAATGCCGGTGCCGGTTGTACTCAGAAAGCAGATTATTATAAATCTAAAGGCCGTTGGATATCTAAAGTTAAAGACGCTACTACAGGCGATCAGGTATTCTTTAAGAAGTCTAACGGTGCTATCTATCATACAGGCATTTTAGTTGATTGGAATAATTCCGGTATTTATACCGTAGAAGGTTCTACAGACGGTGCTAAAGTATCTAAGCGTTTTTATTCTTATTCAGATTCTAAGTTAGCAGGTTTTGGACGTCCTGATTGGTATAAATATCAGACTGAAGATAATTCAGCTTCTACTACACCTGCAGCACCTTCTACTTCTAAAGAAGATCTGTATATATCGCTTGCACGTGACTGCTACAGGGGTAAGTATGGTAACGGCCTGGATAGAAAGCGTAAGATTAATTCATTAGGTTACGGTAATATCTATGATAAAGTACAGGCTTATGTTAATATGATATGCAGAGGGCAGTTAAAACCTTAAAATTGCCGTATCGTTTTTTGTATCCTTTTGTACCGGTTAACCCCGACTAATTTATGTTAGTTGGGGTTAATTAATGTTATATGTTGACTAACATAATCAGACTTTGATATATTCTATCCAGGGTACAAATTATACGAAAGGCGGTACAAAGTATGACAAGATTTATCGGCGGTACATCTCCTAATATATCTGTTACTAAGTGGCATGATATTGAAGAAGGTGTATTTTTTTATGACCTTTATGTAAATGGTAAGATCGAAGGACGCTTCACCCTAAGCGAACTTATGAAGAAGATAGAGGAAATTCTATATGATGTTTGATGTTAATAATTCTAATTCCGGCGGAAAAACGCTTTGTGATTCCTGCAGATTTAAGCAGGAAAAGAAGGTAAAGTCAAAGAAAGTCGAAAGTTTTACTTATTGCCCTAAGTGGTGTGCGACTGTAGAAGGTGTAGGAGTGTGCAAGTATTATGAAGATAATAACAAACAAGACTTATGATGATTACATTACAACTCTTATGAGATTATCGGCACGTGTTGATAAACTTACTAAGGAAAACAAGCGGTTAAAAGAAGAAAATTATAGGCTTAATAAAACATCTTACATAAGTAGCCACGCTAAGCCTATAATATTTCCTAATACGGACGAAAGGGGGTTAGGTGATTCTGATACACCCACTAACTTATCAGATAGATATTATTATTGATTTTCATTTATAGAAAGGAATTTACATTTATGTTTAACGAAAAATTTTCACACGGTAAGAAGTTTAAGATCAATTCAGACGGTTTTGAGTTCACTACTCTGGACGCTTATGTAGCAGAAAACGGTAATGACGTTATTCCGGTTCAAGGCCTTTTTACTTACAAGG
>JAFYMP010000057.1 GCA_017556585.1 Bacteroidaceae bacterium | reverse complement strand
TTTGCTACATTTGCACAGAAGTATCTATTCGTATATGAGAAAAGTTTATTATCAGTACGATCCGCAGAAAAGAGTCTATAGAAGGATATATCCAACATTGGCTCAGAAGTTCTTGACATACATATCAAGAATATTATACTCCTGCCTGTTGGGAGGCTTATTCTTCCTGATCTACTTTTTTTCTATTAAAACGCTTTCTGCCATAGAATTAGCAGAAGAAAATTCGGAACTCTTGGCTCAATATAAAGTGCTTTCTAAAAAGGTTGATGAGTCTTTGTTGATATTGGAAGATATAGAACAGAGAGACGATAATCTCTATAGAGTACTTTTAGAGGCGGAACCCGTATCGTCAGATTCCCGTAAGGTTAGTTATAACGGAACAAACCGCTATGAAGATCTGATGACTATGCCAAATGCTGAATTGGTAATAAACACTGCTCAAAAAATAGATTTGTTGGAACGTAAACTCTATGTTCAGACACGTTCTTTTAACGAAGTGGTTGAATTTACCAGAGAGCAGGAATTGCGTATTAAAGCTATGCCGGCTATCCAGCCTGTTGCAAATAAGGATTTAAAACGTACAGCTTCCGGATACGGCTACCGTACAGACCCCGTATATCATGTTCGTAAGTTCCATTATGGTATGGATTTTGCCTGCGATACAGGAACACCGGTATATGCTACGGCAGACGGAGTTGTTAAATATGCAAAATGGAAGACCGCTTATGGTTATCTTGTGGAGATTGACCATGGTTATGGATATGTTACCCGTTATGCGCATTTAAGTAAGATGCTTGTAAAACAGGGACAGAAAGTTGTTAGAGGAGAAGAAATAGCAAAGGCCGGCTCTACAGGAAAGAGTACCGGACCGCATTTACATTATGAAGTGTTAGTGGATGGTAAAAATGTGAATCCTGTTAACTACTACTTTATGGATTTAGATGCAGAACAATATGAAGAGATGATTCAGATGGCAGAAAACCACGGTAAGGTATTTGATTAAATTAGATATGGCATACAATCCAAATAAAGAACTGAAAAAGTATTATTCAATAAAAGAGGTTTCCGATAAAGTTGGAGTACCGGAGACCACATTGCGTTATTGGGAAAAGGAATTCAAGGAACTCTCTCCAAAAAAGAATTCCAAAGGTGTACGTCAATATACTGTTAAAGATATTGAACTGATAGAGCTAATCTCTTTTTTGGTAAAAGATCAAGGGCTTACTATCAGCGGAGCAAAAGTCAGACTGAAAGAAAACCCTAAAAAGACTGTAGATCTGCACGATATTGTTACCAGACTGCAATCAATCAAAAATGAATTGCTGGAGATAGGTAAGGAATTGGATGCTACTCCTCCTTGCGGAAAACCGTTTTAATATTGGCGATCTTCTTTATTCCCTTTTTAATGTTCTCCAATTCGTCCAGACTGTGAACCAATACAATAATTGTACCCTCAAACAGTCCGCCTTCCGATTCCAATGTCAACTTTTTAATGTTGGCATTCATTTTTTCTGATATAACTTCTGTTACCTTAGCCAATGTTCCTATGTTATCTACACCTTTCATATATATAGATACAGGGAACAGACTGCTTTCGGTATGCCAATCTACTGTGAGTATTCTATTACCCATAGCAGATTTTAATTTATTGGCCTTTTCGCACTTGCGTTGGTGAATGGTTATAGTACCATCTTCTTCGGCAAAAGCCAATACACTATCTCCCGGAACCGGATGACAACAATGGGCTAACTTGTATTTATGTAAGTCTTGGTCTGTTATTACAAGTGTCTTCTTAACATCAATACTCTTTTTCTCGTTGTTTTCATTTTCCGAATAGGGCTTGGCCTCTTTTTTCTTTGTAGAGAACGATAGTTTAAAACGATTATACCAACTGCTGCTTTCTCCTTTTATAATTGATTTGTCAGAATCGCCTAAGATAACTTTCTTTTGTCCAATAGCTAACATCAGTTCTTCTCTGGATTCAACACCATGAAGCTTGCAAAGTTTTTCTATCTTGTTGGTATCTACATCCAAATCTTCTTTATGCAGGAATTCGTTAAACAGTGCTTCGCCAAATTTTCGGTGTTCTCTCTCTTCTTTTCTTAGAAGGGCCTTAATTCGACCTTTGGCTTTTGCTGTAGTAACAATATTTAGCCATTCTGCATCTACCTTACTGCTTTTAGATGTAAGAATCTCTATCTGGTCACCGCTTTTTAGTTCGTAATTGATAGGCTCCAGTTTCTGATTGACCTTAGCACCGATACAGTTGGTGCCCATTTGTGAGTGTATGGTGAATGCAAAGTCCAGAACAGTACTGCCTTGTGGCATCATTCTGAGTTCTCCCTTTGGAGTAAAGACAAATATTTCTGATGAATAGAGATTCAATTTGATGGTATCCAGAAAGTCCATAGAGTCAGGCTGTGGATCTTCCAATATCTCTTTGATGGTCTCTAACCATTTATTTAGTTCGTTTTCGTCTTCATCGTATGCACCTGTACCGGCTTTGTATTTCCAGTGTGCAGCAATACCTTGTTCGGCAATATCGTCCATGCGGGTACTTCTAATCTGTACCTCAACCCATTGACCTCTATTACTCATTAAGGTTGTATGAAGTGCCTGATAACCATTAGCTTTAGGCAGTGTAACCCAGTCTCGTAATCTATCGGGGTGGGCTTTGTATATTTCAGAAATCATCAAGTAAATATTGAAACATTCACTTAATTCAACTTCCGGAGTAGGTGGTTCGTATATAATTCTAACTGCAAGAATGTCGTAAACTTCTTCAAATGATAGATTTCTTGCATTCATCTTTCTCCAAATAGAATATGGGGTCTTTATTCTACCCATTATTCTATATTGAATACCCATCTGTTGAAGTTTATCGTTTATAGGACCTATAAAATCTTTATAGGCATTGTTGAGTTCTTCTCTTGAAAAGGCTAACTTGTCCTTAATGGCATTATACTCTTTGGGATGCTCAAATCTGAAACTTAAATCTTCTAATTCCGATTTGATTTTATTCAATCCTAATCTGTATGCTAATGGTGCGTACAGATATAGTGTTTCACCGGCAATCTTATACTGTTTGCGCGGAAGCATGTGCTCAAGAGTACGCATGTTATGCAGACGGTCTGCAATCTTAATAAGTATTACACGAATATCGTCCGACATAGTAAGCAGAAGTTTCTTGAAATTTTCTGCCTGTGCCGATGCCTTGTCACCAAAAATACCACCGGCAATTTTTGTCAGTCCATCTACAATCTGAGCTATTTTTGGACCAAATACGTTCTTGATATCGTCAATAGTGTAGTCGGTGTCTTCTACAACGTCGTGTAGTAGGGCAGAGCAGATAGATGTTGAACCCAAACCTATTTCACTACATACTATTTGGGCAACAGCCAACGGGTGCATTATATATGGTTCGCCCGAATGACGTCTTACGCCTTTGTGTGCCTGACGTGCAAACTGGAATGCTTTAGTGATAATTTCTACTTTTTTGCGATGCTTGGTTTGCAAGTAACAATCTATAAGATGATTGAACGCTTCGTCAATCAATCTCTCTTCGTCTGCTGAAAATAGTTTCTCTTCGTTCATAACGGTAATTCATTAACGATTATAGATTCTTAGAGTTTTTCCTGCGCGAATTCTATCACTGCTCAGGTTATTCCAGTTCTTAATATTCTTAACTGATGTATGATATTTTACAGCAATAGATGACAATGTCTCTCCATCTTTTATACGGTGGACAATGTAAGTATTCCTGTTCTTCATATCATCATCGATGTATGCCAATTTGCTCTTTGGAAACAGTTCCTCTTTTTTATG
>JAFYMP010000056.1 GCA_017556585.1 Bacteroidaceae bacterium | reverse complement strand
GTACAAAAAATGATAGATGATGGCATTATAACAGGTTCGGGTTATCATGTAGATCCTATTAAGATAGGTTATTCTACCTGCACATACGTGGGTCTGACTTTAGAAAAAGGATCTATGTATAGAGATGTGGTTACTGAACTGGACCGTCTTCCGGAAGTTGTGGAAAGTCATTTTACAACAGGTAGGTTTACTATGATGATTAAGCTATATGCAAAAGATAATGCTCATTTAATGGATTTAATAAATGGTGCTATTCAGGTAATACCGGGTGTTGTAGCTACAGAGACTCTAATCTCTTTAGATGAGAGTATAAATAAAGCAGTTCCTATTTTGGAAGATCTTGTATAGTAGATATAGGTGGATGATGAATAAAAAACAGTTGCTTGACATAGAGTATGCAAAAGCCTTTGATGGTGTTGAAATAATAACTGCTAAGGCACCGATTATAGGTATTAGCGGCAATTTTCGTGATGGCGATTGCACTCTTGCTGCCGGATATTTTCGTTCTGTTATAGAGGCTGGAGCAACACCTGTAATCATTCCTCCTTATTCTGATATTACACTTTTATCTTCTTTAGTAGATTCTTTAGATGGAGTGGTGCTCTCCGGTGGTGCCGATATAGATCCCGATTATCTGCAGGAACCGCCTATAGATGGCATTGAGATTAATCCGGAAAGAGATAAACCGGAACTTTTGCTTATAAAACTGTTGATGGAGAGGCATATCCCTGTTTTAGGTATATGTAGAGGTATGCAGATGCTATCTGCAGCGTTAGGTGGCAAACTCTATCAGGATATATATAGCCAGCATAGTTCAGAGTGTATATGTCATAGTCAGAAGATAGCCCGTGGGCTTACTTCGCATAGTGTGAAGATAGAGAAAGATACTTTGTTGTACTCTCTGATGAACACTACTGACCTGGATGTTAATTCATTTCATCATCAGGCTGTAAAGGCAGTTCCTCCGGGTTTTATAGTCTCTGCTATTGCCCATGATGGTATAATAGAGGCTATGGAATCTGTCAGTTACCAACCTGTTTTAGGTGTGCAGTGGCACCCGGAATGTATGTTGGCAGAAGAAAACAGAGTGATGATGCCTATCTTTAATTGGTTGGTTCAAGAGGCAAAATTATATAGTAAAGCTAAACTATTCCATTGTAATAATCTTACGCTTGACAGTCATTGTGATTCACCTATGTTCTTTGATTGTGGAGCCCACTTTAATGTAAAGAATCCTGGTATAGAGGTTTCGTATGAATATGTAGGCGAAGAATCGCCAGATGGTTCAGCCACATTCAGCTACAATCCTTTGGTAGATATTCATAAGATGACCAACGGTGGTCTGGATGCTGTATTCATGGTGGCCTATCTGCGTCAATTGGAACGCAGTGATGAAATGTTGCAGGCTGCAACTGCAAAAGCTGACAGGTTGCTCTCTTTAATAGAACAGCGAATATCAGAATGTAATGGATTAGCCGCTATTGCATATTCCCCGGAAGAACTCTATCTGAACAAACAAAATGGAGTAAAATCGGTTGTTCTGGGAATAGAAAACGGATATGCTATAGCAAAAGATATCAATAATATAAGTTGCTATGCAGATTTAGGTGTGTCATATATGACGCTATGCCACAATGGCGATAATGATATTTGTGATTCTGCTCGTGGAAAGATGGAACATAACGGACTCTCTGCTTTTGGCAAGGAGGTGGTTATGGAGATGAACAGGGTAGGTATGATGGTGGATTTGTCTCATGCATCGGAAAAGAGTTTTTACGATGTATTGGAGTACAGTAAAGTACCTGTAATCTGTTCACATTCATCCAGCAGAACATTGTGTGATCATCCGCGTAATCTGACAGATGCCCAAATGAAAGCTTTGGCAGAGAAGAGTGGAGTGGCTCAGGTCTGTATGTATAGCGGATTCTTAAAAAAGGGCGGACAGGCAACTGTTGATGATGCAGTCAAACATATAATGTATATGATTGATGTTATGGGCATAGACCACGTAGGTATAGGCTCCGATTTTGATGGCGGAGGCGGATTGCCCGGTCTGGAAGATGCATCCTGGTTTAATATGCTTACAAGAAGACTTATTTCTGAAGGTCTCTCTTCTGACCATCTAAAGAAGATTTGGGGAGAAAATTTTGTAACAGTCTGGTCAAAGATAAGATCAGGAAAACAATGAATTAATCACTATTTTTTCTTTCTGTTCTCTCTCTTCTCTTTTCTTTCCTGTTTCATCTTCTCCTGTTCGGCCATCTGTTTAGCCATTTTTTCTTCACGTTCCTTGTTTTTGTTCGTGATAGTCCTCTTTTTGTCGGCTTTCTGTTTGGTTATAGCTTCAGGTTTCTGTTTGTTCAGAGGTGTTGCCAAAACATTCCACATCTCTGTTTCGTGATACCAGTCCTGTTTTAAATCAAAAACCTTATTTATATAATAGACATCTTCCGGTTGTCTCTTTTCTGCATATTCACCGGTGTCCCATTTGTTGTTCATATTAACATCGTCTATCAGACGTACATAATATTTGCCGGGTATCAGGAAGAAGAAATCAACTTTGCCCTCTTTAATTCTGCCACGTCTGGTTATATCGCCTTTGTTATCAAGTAGTTCTATCAGGTATGAACTTTTTGGATTGGCTACATTTACTGTAAAAGTACTGTATGTGTCTAACGGTGCAAATCTGATTTCATGCTCTAAAGCGTCATTGTGCAGACCATACAATCCTACTACAGATGCTGAATCTATTAGAATTTTATATGTCTCTTCCGGTCGCCATTCGGCATAAATCTTGTAATCGCGTATAAGAAGAGAATCCTGTTCTATTTCAAAAGGAATCTTAACCCAAATGCTATCTTCCAATTTAAGAACTTTGACTGCGGTATCGGACAAGAATGTAACAGGTTCTTTGAATGATAATGTATAGACGTCATTCAGTGCCATAGTGGAACTGGTATGCTCTATTGGTAGAAATTTGGTTTTTGGCAACATCAGTCTGGCTATGCCTATTGAATCGCCATTACGTTCCAATCTCTTAAGGTCCTTTTCAAATTTCTCTGCTTCGTCTTTAGCACGTTTTTGTTCGTCCTGTACTATACGGGCTCTGCTACGTTTAGGAGTTAACGAAAGAGTGTCAATATGGTCGGTTAGAAGACCGTTTGTATCGGTTGCCAAATACTGCAAAGAAAATCTAAGGGTATCATTGTAGTAAATGGTGGTATCTTTCATCCAGAGTGTGATAGTATCGTATCTGGCAGTATGCTCTACTATGTAGGCATCTTTCTCGTTAAAGTTCAGCCCCTTGATAACAGGCATTGAATCTACCGGAATGGCAAACTGCAATTCTATCTTTTCGTGGGTGTTACGATCGCTTTTTGCCAGATACTGTATGTTTGGGGTGGCTGTGAATGCACGCAGTACAATGTTATCCGGCAGGAATCTGGTGTATTCTACAGTCAAAATAGTATCTATGGTAATCTTGTCTTCATTCCAGATAGTATCCTCTCTAAAAGCTTCTGTAGAGGATGGTACTATTATGGAATCACTCCAGGCCATTGTTTCACTGCGTTGTGAATAGCTGAAGCTTTGGTCCATATCGTTTAAGGCATATATACGATATTTGCCCGGTTTTATTCCTCTTATAACAAAGTGGCCACTACCGTCAGTTCGTGATACACGTTGGAACTGTTGGGTGGTAAAAGCAGAATCTGCCAAATTGGAATATAATCCAACCTGTATTCCCTTTATAGGTTCCAGATCGGCTGCATTGAGTACGTATCCGGAAACTTCCATTGTATCTAACTGACTGCCTGTAGAGAAACTGAAACAGAAATCTCCCAATGGATTGCCTTCGTTGTTATCTACAATTCCGTCAGAAAAGTCTATGGTGTATGTTGTGTTAGGTTGAAGGGAATCTATCAACTTAATCTGTATATCCTTGCCGTTTACCTGAATTTCAGGTTGTTCTTTTTGAGGAGGCGATATGATTACCTTCTCACTTGCGTTTTCCAGTTTGATATATTCGTCAAAATCTATTCGTACCGTTTTGTTTTTTACATTGGTCTCTTCAAGTTTTGGACTACTTCCAACTACTTTTGGAGGTGTATCATCGTATGGTCCTCCATCCGGAGTACCTACAGCAGCACAACCCAACAATACGACACTAATTACAATAAATAGTGCCGTATTGGTAAGTATGCTCTTTATGTCTGCTCTTTTTTTCAAATTATTCAGAGTACTTTTTTAATATTATGCAGGCATTATGCCCACCAAATCCAAATGTGTTGGAGAGAGCAGTATTAACTACTCTTTCTTGAGCTTTGTTAAATGTAAAGTTCATATTGTAGTCAATATTTTCGTCCATATCATCATCCTGATGGTTGATAGTAGGAGGAACTATATCGTTTACAATAGAGAGAACACAGATTATAGCCTCAATGGCTCCGGCTGCTCCCAGCAGATGACCGGTCATTGATTTTGTGGCACTGATGTTCATTTTGTATGAATGGTCTCCAAATACGCTCTTAATGGCTTTACATTCTACAATGTCTCCAAGAGGTGTTGATGTACCATGCATATTGATATAGTCTATATCTTCAGGTTTTAAGCCCGCATCTTCCAGTGCATTTTGCATAACTTTTGCAGCTCCCTTACCGTCCGGTTCGGGGGCAGTCATGTGGTATGCATCTGCCGATAAACCCCAACCTGCTACTTCTGCGTATATTTTTGCGCCTCGTGCAACTGCGTGTTCATACTCTTCCAGTACTAATACTCCTGCACCCTCTCCAAGTACAAATCCATCTCTGCTTGCACTTAGTGGGCGTGATGCTGTTTCCGGAGAATCATTTCTTGTGGATAGAGCATGCATTACGTTAAAACCACAAATACCACTATCGGTAACAGCGGCTTCGGTTCCACCGGTAATAATAATATCGGCCTTACCCAAACGTATTAAATTGATAGCATCAATTACAGCATTTGTACCCGATGCACACGCTGAAGATGTTATGTAGTTTGGTCCGGAAAATCCATACATTATAGAGATATATCCTGCAGCCATATCTCCAATAATGCGCGGTATAAAGAAAGGAGTAACCTTTAATTCCTGACCATTCTTTTTCTGTTCGTGTATGGTGTCAATTCCTTCTCCAAACGATTCAACACCACCTAAACCTACACCTAAAACTACGCCAATTCTATCAAGATTCTCTTTCTCCTTATCTATTGATGCGTCTTCAATAGCCTGTACAGCTGCACCAATAGCAAAATGAGCATATTTATCTACTTTGCGTGCCTCCTTTCTGTCCATATACAGAGAAAGGTCAAAGTTCTTGACCTCACACGCAAATTTTGTTTTTGTTAGAATAGTTTCGGTGTTAAAATTGGTGATAGGAGCAGCCCCACTTTTGCCGTTAACTACACTATCCCAGAATTCCGGGATAGTGTTTCCTATTGGAGTAACGGCACCCAATCCTGTTATAACAACCCTTTTCAGTGTCATTACAGTCTAAGTGAACCGGTTGATTACTGCTGAACAGCTTCCTCGATCAATGCGATAGCTTCACCTACAGTAGAGATGCTTTCTGCTTTGTCGTCTGGAATAGAGATACCGAATTCTTTTTCGAATTCCATAATCAGTTCAACTGTATCAAGAGAATCTGCGCCTAAATCGCCAGCGAAGCTTGCTTCCGGAGTAACTTCTGATGCTTCAACACCAAGTTTGTCAACGATGATTGCCTGAATTCTCTCTGCAATTTGTGAATCTGCCATAATTGTATTATTTAAATTAATAAATTGTTAAATCACTGCAAAGTAATTTTTTTTTATCCATAAATACAAAAAAAGGAGAAAATAAATGCCATTACAATGCACACTTAAACATCTTTTGTTTACTTTTTGGGCTCGTATGTGTCGATAACCCCTTTTATAGAGATATATTGCGATGTAAGTTCCGATATGTCGTTGTAGAATTCGGAATATGTGGCCTGTTTCTGCATCTCCTGTAAGACCCTGTGGTGTGCCTTGCGGAATGTGTGCAGGTTGTTTATACATTTGGTTTTAATGTGTTTTGTTTCAGTAATCTTTGCTTTAAGAGCCAGATATTTGCGGTCATATAACTGGTCGGGTATTTTGCCTGCCAGACTCATGGCATTCAGATATGATTTGTAATCTGTTTCAAGTCCGCTCTCTTCATTATCAATAAGTATCTTGATGTTATCGTCTTTTAAGATGGCGATAAGTGCGTTACAACACGATGATACTATGGTATCGCAATTCTCTACCATCTCTTTCACCAGTTTGTATTGCCTTCTTTTGTAGATGTTTTCTGTTATATATCCACCGGTTTTTGCTACCTGTACGGAATGGTCAAATTCAATTGGTTCACCCCAACCAAGTGTGTTGTATGCTGTGATAAGTGAATCGGTATTCCTTCCTAATGAACGGAGTTCTACTCCGCTCTGTCTCCAGCGTGTAGGGCTGCTTAATGATTGTAAGGCCTTTACATAGCTGTCCAACACCTTACTATATAATACTGCTTTGGCTGCGCTCTTTTCCTCTTTTTGTTCAAAAGCAGCTATTGCATTCAGCTCTTTAATCCTGTTGTCTGTATCTGTAAGAGAGGCTACGTACATCAGGCTGCGTTCGTGTCTTATTTCTGAAAGGTTGTTGAATATCGCTGTTGGTGTGGCCGAAATGCTGTCGCAGCTGAATGCCAGTGTGTTTATGCGTTCCAGTTGGGCTTTGTTCATTGTGGCACAGCCGGAAACAAAGAGTACCAATATTAATGTCATTGTCAAATTGGCTATAAGAGTGAGAACCCTTACGCACTCTTTGATTACACTCTCTGTTGTGTTTAAAACTTTAGGTAATCTGTTCAATTTCGTAACAAGTTCTCTTATGTTTTTGGATTGCAAAAGGGTGTCATTGCACTGATTTTCAAAGTTGTCTATTATCTGCTGTTCTATGTCGAGTATGGCTGCACGTTCGGCGGCTTTGAGTGATAGTGCACTCTCTTCAAGCAGAATACGTTCTTCGTTGCTGATTGTAGGATCTGTTCTCTTCTCTTCTACTTCCTGTAACAGGTCTCTAATCTCTTTTAATGTTAAGGATGTGGTATCCTCACTTTGGATTTTTTTATTCATAAAATATGTTTTTAATATTTGTTTTAAGTGGCAGTGCGAAAATACAAATATTTTCATAACCATACAATCAATTTGTAAAAGATGTTTATTTTAGGTCAATTTATTGATATTTGTGTTTGTAGGTAGAGAAAAAATTGTATCTTTGTAGCCGGTAAACGAGGGTCTTTTTGAAGGGGCTCTTAAATGGAATAGAATTAAACCTTTTTAAGTTAATAAAAGATGATAAATTTTGATTTGAACAAGTATGGCATTAGCGGTACAACAGAAGTGGTTTACAATCCTTCATACGAAGTACTGTTTAATGAAGAGACAAAACCGGGTTTGGAAGGTTTTGAACAGGGTCAAGTTACCGAGTTAGGAACAGTTAACGTAATGACAGGTGTTTATACCGGTCGTTCACCTAAGGACAAATACATCGTTATGGATGCTAAGTCAAAGGATACTGTTTGGTGGACATCAGAAGAATATAAGAACGATAATAAGCCTATTTCAGAAGCTGTATGGGCAGACTTGAAAGCAAAAGCTTTGAAACAGCTCTCAAACAAGCGTCTCTTTGTTGTTGACGGTTATTGCGGTACACACAAAGATACACGTATGAAGGTTCGTTTCATTATGGAAGTTGCTTGGCAGGCTCACTTTGTAACAAATATGTTTATCCGTCCTCAGAATCAGGCTGAGATGGATGCAGAACCAGATTTCGTAGTATATTGCGCAGCTAAAGCAAAGGTTGACAACTATCAGGAACTTGGTTTGAATTCAGAAACTGCAGTTGCTTTCAACATCACAAGCAAAGAGCAGGTTATCCTTAACACTTGGTATGGTGGTGAAATGAAGAAGGGTCTCTTCTCAATGATGAACTACTTCCTCCCATTGCAGGGTATCGCTTCTATGCACTGTTCAGCTAACACCGATATGAACGGTGAAAATACAGCTCTCTTCTTTGGTTTGTCAGGTACAGGTAAGACTACTCTTTCAACAGATCCAAAACGTCTGTTGATTGGTGATGACGAACACGGATGGGATGACGAAGGCGTATTCAACCTGGAAGGTGGTTGCTATGCTAAGGTTATCAACCTGGATAAGGAATCAGAACCAGATATCTACAATGCAATCCGTCGCGATGCTCTTCTTGAGAACGTAACTGTTGCAGAAGATGGTACTATCGATTTCGCTGATAAGAGCGTTACTGAAAATACTCGCGTTAGCTATCCAATCTATCATATCGACAAGATTGTACGTCCTCTGTCAGAGGGTCCTGCAGCTAAGAAGGTTATCTTCCTGTCAGCTGACGCATTCGGTGTACTTCCTCCAGTAAGCATCCTTACTCCAGAGCAGACTAAGTACTACTTCCTGAGCGGTTTCACAGCTAAGCTTGCTGGTACAGAGCGTGGTATTACTGAACCAACTCCTACATTCTCAGCTTGCTTCGGTCAGGCTTTCTTGGAATTGCATCCTACAAAGTACGCTGAAGAGTTGGTTAAGAAGATGGAGCAGAGCGGTGCTAAGGCATATCTTGTAAACACCGGTTGGAATGGTACAGGTAAGCGTATCTCTATCCGCGACACACGTGGTATTATTGATGCTATCCTGAACGGTTCTATCGATAACGCTCCTACAAAGCAGATTCCTTACTTCGATTTCGAAGTTCCTACAGTATTGGAAGGTGTTGATACAGGTATTCTGGATCCACGCGACACATACAAGTGCGCTTGCGAATGGGAAGAAAAGGCTAAGGATTTGGCTGGTCGTTTCATCAAGAACTTCAAGAAATACGAAGGTAACGAAGCCGGTAAGGCTCTTGTTGAAGCTGGTCCAAAACTCTAATGGATTTTCAAGTTTAACAATAGATACTCTATCCGGTGCATTATGCCGGATAGAGTTTCTTCTTTAATAAAAAAGGATAAGATGAAGAAGTTATTTGTGATGATTTTAGCTTGCTGTGCAACAATGTTTGCATGGGCTCAGTTCCCTATTGGAACCGACGTGAAACCATTTTTTATGTTGGAATCGGATTCAATAGCTGCAAAACGAATTGCGGAGGTAACTCCTTTGTTGGGTCTGACAGACAAACAGTCAGACAGAATGGTGGTGCTGTTTGGTCAGGAATTTGAAGAGCAGTGCCGTAATATACAGATGTCACTGATGTCTTCTGTTATGGGCAATCAGGAATCGGGTATAGATACTCTGTCAATAAAAAAGGTATTTGACGGTATCAGCGAGAAATATACAAACAGATATAGTAAAATTTTAGATGCCAATCAATTGGCTAAATGGACAGAAATGGAGAATAGTCGTAAATCGACTGAATTCAAGAATCTGTTAAACCGTATATTGGCAACTTTGAAGGACCTATTTTAAAATAATTTGAGTATGAAGATAGCATTGATAGGTTATGGCAAGATGGGACACGAAATAGAGCGTATAGCTCTGCAGCGTGGTCATGATATAGTTTGCAAAATAGACATAGATAATCTTGCTGATTTTGATTCAGATGAATTTAAGAGTGCCGATGTAGCAATAGAATTTACTGCTCCAATTCAGGCATACAACAATATAAAGAAGGCATTTGCTGCCGGCGTAAAGGTGGTTAGCGGTAGCACAGGCTGGATGGCAGACCACGCAGAAGAGATGAAAGAACTTTGCAGCGATGGTAGTAACACACTTTTCTGGTCAAGTAATTTCAGTTTAGGTGTGGCTCTGTTCTCAAAAGTGAATAAGTTTTTGGCTAACATTATGAACGGATATGATATGTATGATGTTACAATGTCTGAAACACATCATATTCATAAATTGGATGCTCCAAGTGGAACAGCCATTACTCTTGCAGAGGGTATTCTTGAAAATCTGGATCGTAAAAACAGCTGGACCAAAGGAACTCTGCTTGCTGCCGATAAATCATTAACCGGTTCGTTGCAGTGTAATGCAGATGAACTGCGTATTGACTCAATCAGAGAGGGTGAAGTTCCTGGTATTCACGAAATATCTTACCAGTCTGATGCCGATACAATTACCATTGTTCATAATGCAAAGAACCGCAGTGGTTTTGCTTTAGGCGCAGTTATTGCAGCAGAATATACAGCACAGCACAGTGGTTTCCTTACTATGGACGATTTAATGGATTCGCTTTCAAAATAAATGAGTAGTCAAAATGAAGAAGATTTCAGAAATACCGGCAAAACAGTGGGTAAAGATGTCTATAGCATTACTGCTCTATCTGCTGTTCTTGGTGTGGGTAAAAAGCTGGTTGGGACTGATTGTAGTGCCGTTTATAATTGATGCATTTACCACACGTATCATTAAGTGGGACTGGTGGAAACAGTTGAAAAACAAAACTCTGTATTCAATAATGAGTTGGGTTGATGCTATTGTCTTTGCACTGGTGGCTGTCTATTTTGTTAATATCTTCTTCTTCCAGAACTATGCTATTCCATCTTCATCGCTTGAAAAGTCTCTGCTGGTAGGCGATCATCTCTATGTTAGTAAGGTAGCGTATGGCGTAAGAAAACCTATCACTCCATTAACTATGCCGCTTACACAGAATAAGATGCCTGTAACCGGCAAAAAGAGCTATTTGTCATGGCCACAGTGGGAATACGAACGCATTCCGGGTTTTGGCAAGATAGAATTGAACGATATTGTGGTATTCAATTATCCAAGTGGAGATACCTGTCTTACTGCACCACAATATCAGGCTGCCGATTTTTATGGCATGGTCTATCAGATAGGCTCAGAACTTTGTAACCCTGTCAATCTGGATTCAATGAGTTTTGCAGAGCAGCAGCGTGTATATGATTTCTATTACAAGGTGGGTAGAAAATATATAAACGATCATCCTGAACAGTTTGGTAAAGTTATATCACACCCGGTAGATAGAAGAGAAAATTATGTAAAACGTTGTGTAGGATTACCCGGCCAGACATTGGAAATAAAGGATGGTATAGTATATCTGGATGGTAAGGCAAACAAGCAACCTGATAATGTTCAGACAAATTATGTGGTGGAACTTCTGCAACCTATTTCGGCAGAATTGCGTAAGGAAATCAGATTGAGCCTGGAAGATTTACCTGAACAGATGAATCGTCCCGGAACACATATATTCCCGCTTACTCCTATGGCAGCAGAACTGCTTGCATCAAACAAGGCTGTGGCACAATCTGTTGAAAAGTATGATTATCCATATTACGAATGGCTATATCCAATGAACCTGCATACAGGTTGGACAGTAGATAACTACGGTCCTATATGGATTCCGGCAAAAGGTGAAACTGTGCAGCTGACATTAGAAACCCTGCCATTGTACGAACGTGCCATAAAGGTATATGAAAACAATGACCTGAGAGTAAAGAATGGTGCTATCTACATAAATGGTGAAAAGGCAGAAAGTTATACATTTAAAATGGATTACTACTGGATGATGGGCGATAACCGTCAGAATAGTGCCGATTCACGTTTCTGGGGACCTGTTCCTGAGGATCATATAGTAGGACGTCCTGTGTTTATCTGGCTTTCATTAGATAAGGATAAGAATTTTGGACAGTTTGGTAAGATACGTTGGGACAGAATGTTCCGCAGTGTTAAGAATTATAATTGATTGATATGCCACTGTTATTGAGTTCGGCATATCTGCCCCCTATATCATTCTTCACCGCTATGTTAGAGAGTGGCGGTGAAGTTTTTATAGAACAGTTTGACAGCTATCATAAGCAGACCTTCCGTAACAGAGCTTTGATAGCAACAAGCAGTGGTGTGCAGTCATTGACTATCCCGGTAGTAAAAAGTGAAGGTGGCAAAATGCTGATGAAGGATGTACGCATAAGTGACCATGGCGAATGGCGTCATCTGCATTGGAATGCACTGGAAACGGCCTATATGAACAGTCCGTTTTTTATCTATTATCAGGACGATTTACGTCCGTTCTATGAAAAACGCTATGAATTCCTTCTGGATTTTAATATGGAACTGACCAAAACCATTGCAGATTTAGTAGGAATGAAATGCAGTTTTAAAAGGACAGATGAATTTGTGGCAGAACCAGTGGAAGTTACAGATATGCGTGCTGCAATTAAAGGTACAACTATTCCTATGCCTGAAATAAAACCATATTATCAGGTATTTGCAAAAAAGAACGGTTTCCTAAAAGATTTAAGTATTGTGGATTTACTCTTCAATATGGGCCCCGAAAGCATTCTGGCACTTAAAAACCGTTTGTAATCTTTTCTATTACAGTTTCAGGATTAATGCTGTTCAAGCACCTGTAATCTCCATAGCGACAAGGCTTCTTACCGTAAATTGAACAGGGACGGCAGGCTAAATCTGCCTGAATGGAATCGCTCTCTTTCTGGCCATATCCTGCAAAACCGGCAGCAGGGTGGGTGGCTCCCCAAATAGAGACCACTCTTGTTCCGGCAACAGATGCCAGATGAGTGTTGGAAGAATCCATAGCCAGCATAACATCCAAATGGCTCATAAGAATAAGCTCTTCCTGCATATTCAACTGTCCGCCTACAATAGTTATTGATGGATATTTCTCAGTCCAGGTCTTTATCTGCTCTTGTTCCTTTCCGTATGCAAAGAGAAAAACTTTTGTGTGGGCTTTTTTGCATAGTTCAGCCACCACTTTCTCCATCTTCTCTAATGGATAAATCTTGCCTTTGTGGGCGGCAAATGGCGCAATTCCTATCCAGTGGCACTCTTTCTTTCCTGTAAACTGCTCTATCTGTGACAGTTCTCCTTTAGTGTTGCCAAATATGGATTTGAATGTAATATTAAAGTTGAACCCCAATTTCTGCAGTACGCTTTTGTATTTTTCTGTGGTGGGAAGTTGGGGAGTAAGGTTCTTGCAAAACTTCCTGGTCAGTTTCTGTCTTTGCAGGCGCCTTTTCTTAATAGAACGTACTTTTGTAAAAGAACCTAATGCAAATTTTGCCGATAGAATATTTGTTCTCAATACACCATGCAGATTTGCCACTGCATCAAAGTTCTTCTCTTTCAGCTCGTTGTACAGCTTGTTTATGCCTGCCATTCCGTTGTAATCATGTTTCAGGTCAACACCCATAAATGTTACATTTGCAGGAAGCATTGCAAATACAGGGGCAAATCTCTTCTGGCTGAGTACAGTAAACTGTGTATTGGGATATGCTTCTGCCACAGAATGCACAATAGGCAACATCATTACAACGTCGCCTATGGCAGAAAAACGTATAATCAGTACGTTCTTAGGAGTCTTTTTATTTGTTTGAACCATTTTGAGCGTAGAGTACAGGATTCAAAGAAGGATCGTTGTACATCTTCATCTGCTTATAGACCTTCATATACTTCTTTCCGGCTTCCATATCGGCAAGCAGCATATCTATGGCGCTGGTCAGGTCTTTTTCCTGTTCAAGCAATACTGCAAGCTTTTCTGCACAACGGTTGCGCTGTTCTTCCGGACTGTCTTCTCTGTTAGCCTCAATACGCATGTGGTATATCTTAAGCTGGAGAATAGACAAACGGTCTATAGCCCATGCCGGGCTTTCGGTGTTGATGGTAGCGTCTGCTTTTATTTCAACATTAGCAAACTTCTGCAGGAAATAGCTGTCTATCATCTCAACCAAATCGGTACGTTCCTGGTTGGAACGGTCTATCCTGCGCTTAATCTGAAGAGCTTCTACAGGATCAATGGCAGGGTCTCTTATAATATCTTCCAAATGCCACTGAACAGTATCAATCCAATTCTTTAAGTATAGATAAAACTCTATGCTTTTTTCCTGGAAAGGGTTATTGATAGGTGTATCTACATTATCAAACTGGTGATAATCATTTATTGCCTTGTTGAAAATCTCTATGCTCTGTTTGCAAAATGTCATAATCGTGCTGTTTTAATTATATAATGTGCAAACTTACACATTTTTTCTGTGAAGTGAATGATTCTTGTATAAATTCCTATCTCCACTCTCTGATTTTAAGCATATCGCCCTCTTTGTATAGTGTGTACTTGGTACGAGGATTTGAAATCGCTAACTACGGTTAGCGGAATAGGTGATGACAAATCGCTAACTGCGGTTAGCGAAATTGACACCCAATTGTTAATACCTTGCGAAAACATTCAGAAAGAAGATTTTGACATCTCCTTATTCTTGGGATTAGGCTTCACACATCATATGATTATTGTTCGTAAAACCAATTCCCTTGCCGAGCATCTGTTCTACATTCGTCAAGCCCTTGCTTTTCGCATCAACTCATACTATGCGGAGAAGATACGCGGTGAGGTGTTAAAGAGAATATACGGACGAAAAGAGAAAGTCTATTATCTCTTTTCGCTTGCCAATTGTTCAAAGGCTATCTTATAGATTGGATAAATAGCAGGTACACAATGAATACCTGCTATTTATCATTTATCGTTTCTGCTCCTCTATAAATTCATCTATTTCCCCTAAATAACCAATTTCTTTAGGGAGTACAAACATATTGTTTGGATTTACATATTTTCTGAAATGGTCTTCAATATCGGATATTTTCAAATCTTCAATATTTGTATTAGTGTTGAATCCTACAGATTGGATATGACACACTCTCCAATTAGACAAGGCGTAGCTACCTAATGGTTTAGTGTATTTAGCTTTTGCCTTTATCTCTTTTGTTGCCATAAATACTACTGGCAATTCCTTTTCGTCTAGCAGTTTTTTAATTTGTGATATAGTAAAAATCTTACCTTTTAATACATTACTATACGCCCAAATAGCTACGGTATTATCTGAAACGATAATCTCTCTTCCACAGGGATGCACAAATGATTGGCCTCGCTTGTTTGTTTCTTTGCGAATAATTAATGGTATATCTTTATCTGCTATCCATTCCTCTATCAGATTATTCCAATTTTTGAGTACTTCATTGTCTATTTGAGGGTTATTTGGAGAATTACGCCATATTGTGCCTATCTCCTTAATTTTCATACGGATTTCTTTTCCTATCAAATCTTTTGTCGGCACAGATTTTTTTGGCTGCTTACTAATTGTAGATTTAGATTGACCCGATATTAAAAACTGTATAGCTTGTTGAGGTAAAGATGGATAACTATATATTCTGCCCTCTTGATAACTCTTAGTTTCAATGACATTTGAAAAGACACGATAGAAATCAGCCTTTGTAAACTTGAATGTTCCATTCGGAGTATGAACAATAAATGAATCATCATCTTTCAAAGGTTCAATCAAATCAGCCTTGAAACATAATCTACTGCATGTATATTCTACCATATGCTAACTGTTATTACGTTTACTTCTACAAAGGTAATTCAGTAGAATGATATTGGAGTCTTTACTAAATAAAATCCACTGCAGATAATATTAATTTCATGTATTATTTGTAATTTTGTTGATAAATAAGAAAAGTATATGAGCGATTTACACACATACGCCGAGGAGGTAAGAATTATAAAAGAAGCTATATTGCGTAGTCAGTACCGTGCAGCATCTTCGGCTAACAAAGAACAACTTTCATTGTATTATGGTATAGGTTGTTATGTTTCTAAAAACTCTCGTGAGGGCTTTTGGGGCAAAGGTGCAATTGAATCCATTAGCCAGCAATTGCAAAAGGAGTTGCCAGGACTTCGTGGGTTCTCAGCATCGAACATAAAGAATATGCGTTCATTCTACGAAGAGTGGTCGCCTATTATAAATCGCCAGCCAATGGCTGACGAAAATAAAACGCTAACTGCAGTTAGCGATTCGGAGCTTAACGAGCAAATGTTGCTTACTGAAATTCGCCAGCCAATGGCTGACGAATTTAATTGGTCGGACTTTATTGCTATCGGCTTTAGCCATCATATTGAGATTATAACAAAGGCAAAGTCTTTAGATGCTCGTTTGTTCTATATACACGAATCAGCCACACGCTTTTGGAATAAATACACTTTAAGGGATTATCTCAAAGCGGATTTATATAACCACCGAGGAACGCTTCCCAATAATTTCACCGCTACAATGCCGAGTACAAAGCAGGCATTAAAGGCTGTAAACGCATTCAAGGATGAATACTTGTTGGATTTTATCAATATAGAAGAACTTGATATACAAGATGAAGATTTGAACGAGCGTGTGCTCGAAAAGTCCATTGTGGATAACATTAAAAGGTTTATCCTGACTTTCGGACAGGATTTTATTTTCGTAGGCAACCAATACAGATTGGAGGTTTCGGGAGAGGAAATGTTTGTTGATTTGCTTTTCTTCAATCGAGAACTAAACTCACTTGTTGCCGTTGAGCTAAAATCAGGGAAATTCCGTTCTTCATACTTGGGACAATTGAGTACATATCTGTCGGCTCTTGACACATATGTAAGAAAACCGCATGAAAACCCTGCAATTGGCATCCTGTTATGTCGCGATTTGAATCAGTCGTTCGTTGAGTTTGCTATTCGAGACTATGACAAGCCTATGGGCGTTGCAACTTATAGGGCAACGAAAGATATTCCCGAGCGATTGCGCAATGCACTACCCGATATTGAAGAATTAAAGAAACTACTATAAATAAGAACGCAGACGAAAGAAAATTATCATCATTATCTTTTCGTCTGGATTTGTTGTTCCCTGAAGTTGATGGCAAAAGGTGACAAAGATGGTAAGGCTGTGTTCAAGGGTGGCACCAGCCTTTCGAAGGCATACGGCATTGGGGCACGTTTCTCAGATGATATCGACGTTGCCATAGCCGAAGCATGGACATTGAAAGATAATCAGCTGAGGAAATCGAAGATAGTTTTATTACCATTCTTTCAACCATAAAATAACGTGAGTTCGTCGAACTCACGTTAACTATCTATCTCCACTCTCTGATTTTAAGCATATCGCCCTCTTTGTATAGTGTGTACTTGGTTCGCCCTGCAAGCTTAGCGGGTGTAATCTCCATTTCGCCAGTTTCTTGATTCCTTATATTCTCTGCATCTTTTACAAAATCCATAGAAAAACAATTAGAATCAAAATTAGTAGGCGATATGGCTACAGCATTGCCATCATAAACAAGTGTTGCTACATTCCTGTTTACAATGATTATAATCATTTCTCCCGGGTTATCATCGTAATAATGATACCATCCGGCAAAAATTAGTGCAAAACAGTCTTCGTTCAAATCTATCTTTCTAAAGTAGTTTGTGTCATTATCATCACCACTTAACCAT